>NZ_RZRO01000124.1:0-16915 GCF_003997975.1 Mesorhizobium sp. M7A.F.Ca.US.005.03.1.1 | reverse complement strand
ACCAAGTGCCCGGTGCGCTGCCCGCCAACTTGCCGATTGACGAGGCCGACGGAAACTTCGTCGTGCTCGACATCGGCTCGGGCTTGTTCGTCAACTACGCCCACATGCGGCCGGGGAGCGTTAAGGTGAAGCTCGGAGACAAGGTGCAGCGCGGCGATCAGATTGGCGAAGTCGGCAATACCGGGAACAGTCAAGCGCCGCATTTGCACCTGCATGTGATGGACAGCGCTTCTCCGTTGGCCTCGGACGGCCTCCCCTATGTGTTCGACAGCTTTACCATCACCGCGGTCGGCGAGACCACCGAGGATTTTGACAAGGCGGAAGCGACCGGATCGCCGATGACGCTTACGCCGCGCGTCCCGCCCCAGAATCTGGAAGACGCGCTGCCGCTTGACCTTTCTGTTGTTGACTGGCCACAGTGATCGCCTTGTAAAAGGCAGTGGACAGTCCGCCCTGATTTCCGAAATGGTGAGCTCGAAGCCGATGACCGCCACCCGCACAATACCCTTACGTCTTTTCCTTGCCGCTGCCGTCCTTACCTGCGCAAGTCCTGCAAACGCCGATCGGCTGCTGGACGAATCGGTCGAATTCACCGGTACATTCGCTTTTGTGAGTTCAGGCGCGCCGGGTCTGGTGATCGCCGGCGTTCGCAACGGCGAGACGGCGTTTGCCGGTTTCGGCGAAACGGTCCGCGGATCCGGCATAGAGCCGAATGCCGACACAATGATGCGAGTGGCATCCATTTCGAAGGCATTTTGCGGAGACGCTCTCGCCAGTTTGTTGGTAAAAGGAGAGATCGGCCTGACTGACCCTGTTCAGACGCACCTGCCTGACGGTTTCGTGGTGCCGGAGAAGGATGGGCGGACCCTAAGGATCATCGACCTCGCGACACAGACATCCGGCCTGCCGCGCGAGATGGCCCAGGCAGGTGGAACACCCAACGATCCCTACGCCGGCCACACAAAGGAAGCGATGATCGCAGCCATGCACGGGGAGCCGTTTCTGTTTCCTCCCGGAACTGGCGCGCTCTATTCGAACCTGGGCTTCGACCTCCTGGGACTGGCGCTCAGCGGAGCGGCTGGCAAGCCGTACGCTACCGTCTTGGAGGAGCGCGTGTTGCGGCCACGCGGCATGGTGGACACGGTCTTCAATCCGCGACCTGGTGACGAGGGCCGGCTGATGCAGGGCCACAATTTCGACGGCACGCCGCTTCCCTTCGTGCCGACACCGATGACGATGGAATGCGCCTCGGGGCTTTATACGACGCCCAACGATATGCTGAAGTGGATCGCCTGGCACTTGGCTCAAGGCGGCTCCGAGGACGATGCACGCCGCATTATCGACCACGCCAGCCTAGTCCGGAGGGATGGGCTCTCTCCGGCGCTGGGCCTCGACGACGGTGGCGCGCCGATGGATGCGATGGCACTCGGTTGGGTTGTGGTAGAGGCTGACGGCAACCGTCCGCTGGTGCTTCACAAATCCGGAGGGCGACAAGGCATGTTTACATATGTTGCCATCGCGCCGACGCGCGGCGTCGGCGTCTTCGCGGCGATCAACCAGTTCAACGCCGGGGGCTTTGAAGCAATGGTGCACGCAGTAAACGAACTGATCTATCAGCTCGCGCCCCGCTGACTGCGCTCTCGTCTCACAATCAGATTTCTCGTCGAGGACATTCCAATGACCGGTTCAGGCCACAGGCGCTTGCTCATCCTCTGCTTCACGGCAGCCTGCGTCCTTGCGGCTCCTCACGTCGCCGCCGCCAAAGATCGTCTGCTTGAGGAAGCCGTGGGATTTGCCGGCGGCATCGCCTTCCTGGGCTCGGGCGCTCCTGGCCTCGTGATCGCCGCGGTTCGCAACGGCGAGACGGCCTTCGCTGGCTTCGGCGAAATCCGCAAGGGCTCGGGGCAGGTGCCCGACGAACATACGCTGATGCGGATAGCCTCGATCTCCAAGACCTTCTGCGGCGATCTGATGGGCTCGATGATTGTGGATGGCGTCATCGGCGCGACCGATCCCCTTGCCAAACACCTCGGGAAGGACTGGACCGTGCCTGGGCTCGAAGGACGAACGCCGAGGCTCATCGATCTGGTGACGCAGGCATCCGGCCTGCCGCGCGAGGTACCGAACCAGACAGGCGGCACGCCGGACGACCCGTTCGCCGGCAATACCTTCGACCTCAGCCGCGCTGAGCTTGCGAAGCCGGAACCCTATCTTTTCCCTCCCGGCACGGGTGCCTTTTACTCGAACTGGGGTTACGATCTGCTCGGCCTCGCGCTGGCCAATGCCGGTGGCAAGTCCTATGGCGATCTGCTGGCCGAGCGGGTGCTCACGCCCCGCCAACTGACCGACACCAAGCTCAACCTGGCGGAAGGCGATGCGGCGCGGACCATGCAGGGCCATTTCTTCGACGGCACACCGTTGCCCCTCGTTCCTTCGCCGGAAACGATCGGATGCGCGGGCGGGCTCTACACCTCCGCCGCCGACATGATGAAGTTCATGGCCTGGCACCTTCGCAAGGATGCGGCCGGCGATGCGGAGCGTACCGTCGACCATGCGGGCTGGCTCTGGCGCGACGGTCTCTCGCCGGTAATCGGCATCGACGATGCGGGGCCGATGGGAATGATGACGCTTGGCTGGGTCGGAGTTCTGGCCGACAAGGACAAGCCCATGATGCTCAACAAGACCGGCGGATTGCAGGGGCAGTTCAGTTATGTGGTGTTGGCGCCAACGCGCGGTGTCGGTGTCTTCGCCTCGATCAATCAGTTCAGTGTCGGCGGGTTCAAGGCGATGGTCGCAGCAACGAATGATCTCGTCGCGCAACTTGCGCCAAGATAAGGGCAGTTCAGGCGGGAGCTACGCCACCTAATACGAGCTGATTAGCTGGAACAAAAAACGCGTGCCGGTATCAGTCAGACCTCGGTTATCTCTGAACGGTACCGCAACAAGCGCCCTTGCATTGAGGTGTTGCCCAAATGCAGCCTTTGCACCTATTCCGGCCGAGCCGAGTTCCGCCTCGATGTAATCCACGCCCGTATCGTGGTTCCAGACCGCACCGTAATCGACATAAGCAAACACGTTCAGATTTGGGATCGGCAAAGCCTCCGGGAGTTCGATGTTGCGTCCCAATTCCAGCGAGGCCGCTATCCCGCTATCGCCTGAAGCGGCCGAGCCATCGAAAGCCAGGCCATAGGGATCGCCGCCGAGCACCAACTGGACCGACGATGGCACCGCCGTCGGCGCATATTGAGCAGCCACTCTGAGGTGGGCGACGGCCAGCGAAGCGATCTCCTTGGTAAGGTCGAGGTCGCCCCGAAAATACCTGTAGTCATCAGGAACGCCTGGACGCGGTGCAAGCGGATCGGTGCTGCTGCTCGCGCCAAAGCCGTCGAGGCCTTGGCCGAAAGTACCTGTCAGCGTGATGGCGCCGTTTTCCAACTCACCGGTATACTTAAGGGAGGCCGCCAGCCATCGGAGGTCCTCATCCGTCTGCGTTTCGCCGCCCAACGCCAGCGAGTTGTCCTTGAAGTTCAATTCAAGGCGGCTAAACAGGCTGTGGTCAATTGTCCGCAGCAGTGGGTAGTTGGCATACGCGCTGCCGAACCTAGAGGCTATGTCGACATCGAGAGGCTTGAGGTCGGCGCCCGGCTGGGAAGAGACATAACCGATGCTATAGCCTACATGCAGTCCGTCATACCCGATCGGGACATCGTGCGAAGCCAGCACGAACTTCAACTCCTCGGGACTGTCCGGAATGGTCACCAGGGCGATGTTCGCCACATCGAACAGCCTAAGCGCATCGTTGAAGGTGCCGGTGCCGGTCAGCTGAAATGGGCCGACGGCATTGCTGCCGAGATTGTCGACTATTGCGTTTGCGCCGGCCCGCTTGAAGCCAATGTCGAGTTTCAGATCACCGCCGGCGGAGGGCGTTTCGGGCCGAATGAAAGTGCCTTCGATGGTCAGGCCGCCAAGATCGCTCATCAGCAACAGCACGCGCTCGGCCTCCTTGATCCGGATTGGCCGCATGGCGACGATGCGATCGATGTAAGGTTTCAAACGCCGCTCAATATCAGGGATGGCGCTGTTGATGGTGACCCGGCGCACGTAGGATTCGTAGAGAACGATGACGACGTTGCCGGATGAAAAGTCCTGCTCGGGAACGACGGCCCACGAGAAATATCCGGCCTTCTGGTAGATCTCGTCGATCCGCTCGGCGATGGCGTAAAGGTCGGCGGCGCTTATCTTTTTGTTCCGCTGCGCGGCCCACGCTTGCTCCAGCGTAGCGCTGGGCACCGTCACCGCGCCTCGAACGGTTATCGACCTCAAGGTAAACATTGTTTTTTCGGCTTGTTCCGAGCTCGTTGCCTTGCGTGCATCCGGAACTGACAGGTCAATCGTGCCGGGCTTCCTCGGAGCGGAATAGCGTCGGATGATCTCGTTCTGATCCGAAACCACCGAATCGATCCGCTCGGGGATCGTCTGGCTAAGGCTCGGTCCGACCATGAAGGCACTGGTTGCAAGACTGATGGACACGCGACGTACTGCGTCGAACCAGTGGGACAGCGCCTTGCGAAGAGGCATCAATCAAACTCGCTGACATGTCGTGGCAGGGAAAATCAACGGTTATTCGAAACTTGGTTTAGCAAATTAGCAAATATGTCGGGGTCCGTCATCCCGCGATGCACACCCGTCAGTGCCCCAACAAAGCGCAGACCGCCTGAGCCTGAACCTCCCGCAAGCGGTCGAGCAACGCGCCAGCCGGCTCAGCGATGTTCAGCGTGGTGGTGACCGAGCGCGTCCCGTCGGCGGTTGATGCCGCCCACTGCGTGTAGCCCGGGAAACTGCCGGTGTGGCCATAAACGACACCGCACGGCGTGGTGTAGCGGAACAGTCCGAGACCGGCCTCGTTCGTCCCGGGTCCGGGCGGACTGGAATTGCCGGCCACGAACTTCATCTGTTCAATCTGCTCGGCAGCGCCGAAGAACTTCAGTCCGAGATCTGCCCGTATGAACATCGACAAATCATCAGGCGTCGACACGATCGCGCCCGACGCCCACGCACCGCTCGGGCTGACGAAGGTCGTGACATCTTTCGGCTCGGATCCGGGCGCGACGACATAGCCGTGGATGGCGGGCCCAGGCAGCGCGATGTCGCGCGTGGGGAAACTCGTCTGGGCGAGGGCGGCAGGACCAAACGCGATGTTCTTCAGCAGCGTCCCGTAGGGCATTCCTGTGACCGCCTCGGCGATCAGCCCGACGACGACGTTGTCCGTGTTGGAGTAGGTATACTGGGTGCCGGGCGTAAACTCGAGCGGGTCGTTGCGGACCCAGCCGATGATCTCAATGGGCTGCACGTAACCTTGAGGATTTGTCGCGACCTGCTCGGCCAAGCCCTTGGACTGCAAGTAGTCGGGCAGGCCGCTGGTGTGGTTCAGCATCTGGCGGACCGTGACGGCCGACCATGCCGCCGGCAGATCAGGCAGGTGCTGGCCGATGGTGTCGTCGAGGCCGAGCCGGCCCTTCTGGACGAGGTGCAGGGCAATGGCGCCGTTGAATGCTTTTGAGATGCTGGCGATGCGCATGTATTGGTCGACCCCCAGCGCCTCACCCGATATGACATCGGCGCGCCCCGCTGTGAGTACGGTCATGCGACCGTCGCGGTAGAGCGTGGCGATCGCCCCGGGAGGTCCATCCTCTGCATCGAGGAGCTCCTGTAGGCCGGCCTGGACCTTTGCATCGGCTGTTCTCAACTGAGCCGCGGTTAAGCCGGTCGAGCGTGCCGGGCCTTCGCTATCAGGATGTTTTACATAGAGATCCGGATTCATCTCTTCAGAAGACACGATGACTTCGTCATTGACGCCCGAGTCAATATAATCATCGGTAATTGAAAAGCCTGCCAGAAGCTGTTTGTCCGTGAGAGGATACCAGGAGCCGAGTTCGTGCGAGTAGGCGGCAATGGCCAGCATCGCGAGTTCACGATTGCTATACAGGTCGACTTCATAATCTTCGACCAATTTGCCATCCGAATATTTCTTATATCCATCAATGTAAGGATCGCGGGAATTGTCGCCTCTATACTTATCCACAATGTCGCCGACGGTGACCTTAGACTTGTTTCCGTGGAAATAGATCTTGCGGAGGAGAAAACCCCAAGCAGCTACCCCATACTCTGGGGTTTCATAAATGGCAGTTTGGTTGCCGTACCGGTCTGGCAGAGTGCAACCCACATATCCTCTCATGCTGTCTCGCTGCCATTTCGAGATGTTTATGGCGCCGGGATTGTTTGTTCGAAGGGCCCTCCGAGTAAGCGCATTTGAGGAACTATAGTCAGCGTCCGGCAGGCTGCTAAAGAAATTGCCGATCCCGACCAGACTTCTGAAGTTGAATTCAGTAGCTTCAGGATATTTCGCATCGTCGCGAAATGGCGGGGCTAGACTGCGCGCCTTGTTCGCTTGCCAAAACGGCAGCCCGAGTGCACTACCGGTCTGCATCCCCACTGTGCCGTCAACGGGCATTCCATATGTGCTCTGGAAGGACTTCACAGCGCTTGCTGTCTGCGAACCAAACACTCCATCAATCGCTGAGGCGTAAACAGATTTGTCCGTGAGTACGCTCTGTAGAAGCGCAACCCTACGATCAAGAACGTTGCTTCGTGTTTGCTGAAAGACCGGACCGACGGGTTGACGCTTGTCGCTGATGCTGAAGTTGCTGACCCATTCGCTCGACCCGGAATAATCGTCAGGTGCTCCGCATTTCAGGGGATTCGCTGCGCTAACTTCATCCGGGCTTTCAAAAGCGAAGGCCGGACCGGAAGGCAAGAGGGCCAGGAGCGCAATGCCAAGCCAACCGCCCATCCCCGGCCTGAAACAACCGCCTATCATTTGGCGACTTCACCGCATGCGTCGACTGCATCGGTCTTCGACATGCATCCTCCGATCTTCGGCGAATGTCAGTTCGCCTCCTTAACCGACATTCTCGTCTACGAGCACCTTTTCCATATCATCCAAAGAGTGGATGACGGAAGGTGAACTCGATTCTGATCTG
Source organism: Mesorhizobium sp. M7A.F.Ca.US.005.03.1.1 (assembly GCF_003997975.1). Lineage (NCBI taxonomy): Bacteria > Pseudomonadati > Pseudomonadota > Alphaproteobacteria > Hyphomicrobiales > Phyllobacteriaceae > Mesorhizobium > Mesorhizobium sp. M7A.F.Ca.US.005.03.1.1. The sequence continues at coordinate 9,875 of NZ_RZRO01000124.1, read as the reverse complement.
GCGAATCTTTGTCAGAAACGCCGCTATCGCCGCGGCAGCCTGCAACTTCAGCGCCGAGAGCTTCCGCTTGTCCGACGTGAACTCGGAGCGAGCCATGTTTACGAGCTCGTATCGGCGAGAAACAGTCCTTTCCGGCGAATGGTTGAGCCGTGCGGTCTCCGATTGGAGCTGACCCTGACATGCGGAATTCCGATCCCCTGTCAAGGGGTGCGCTTACGCACCTTCGGCGACCAGCGCGCATTTGCAGCCAAGTGGAGTCACTTGGCGTCGCGAAAGTGCGGCTGTGTTGAACGATGCCGGCCTGTCTGACTTCGCCGAGCTGCGCAAGGCGATCACACGACGGCAGCACGACCTCTACTTTGTCGCCTTCGACCTGCTGCACCTCAACGGTCATGACCTGCGCGACATGGCACTGGAGAAACGGCGTGAGATCCTTGAAAGCGTGATCCCCGCCAACATCCGCATCCAATTCAGCCAGGCGCTGCCCAGCGAGGCCAATCCATCACCTGATCGATGAAGCCGGTCTGGAGGGGCTGGCATCAAAGCCACGCCTGATCGGCGCCAAAAGGCATGAAGCGTGAAGCATGTGCGTGGCGAGGCAGACTCTTGCCATGCATGGCTGCAGGACTTTCGGGAAGAATGAGCAAGCGGGGAAGCGATTTTCTCTCCCATTGGATATCGGATGGTGATCGATATGGCTGTGGACGCAAAACGGGCAGCGCGAGCCAGGGCATTCCGGGCCAAGAGATCGATGAAGAGATCGGCCCGATCTTCGAAGACATCATGCAGGGTTGCGGGGCGCCACGCTTCGCCGCTGCGAGGAGGACTAATGCTCGGCAGCCGAGGGTTCGACAAGGTGTTGCTAATATGCAGCAGCGGCGGCATCTCTGACGGCCACCGCCTGGAACCGCTTCTCACGGCTGGCTGTAGACGTCAAAATGAGAACGAAAATCGGGAGGTGACGAAGATGGATAAGCGAGAAAACAGGATCATTGAGACGTGTTGCCTTATAGCCGTTCCGGTATCGATGGCTCTCACTATGGTACTTGCTCAACTGATCCTTGGCTGAACCCAAGGCACCGACCAGGCAAGACATGAGCCGTATTACGCGACCGCTAAACCGGCAGGCGATCTGGCAACGCTAGCTATCGTTGCTCAGGTGGTTTCAGGATTACCTGAACATCGCGGGCAAAATCTACTACGAAACCCACTTGCTCCGCTGATGCGGATGCAAGCATTTTTCAGCGAGGTCGCGCTGGACCTGGTCTGCGCGGATGGATCGACCCTTCCTGTCCTCGTCAACGCCGCGGAGCGGCGCGGCGAATCGGGCAATCTGCGGTTCATCCGCATCACCGTCTTCAATGCGTCCGACCGCCGCCGCTATGAACGAGAGCTTCTGGAAGCGCGCCGCACTGCAGAGCGGGCCAACGCCGAACTGCTTAAACTCCCATACACTCGAACGTCGCGTGGCCGAGGCGGCCGAGGTCGCCTGAAGAGCGAGCGGGCACTTCACCAGGCGCACAAAATGGAGGCGGTTGGCCAACTGACCGCCGGCATCGCCCATGATTTTAATAACATGCTCTCAGTCATTGTGTCGTCGTTCGGGCTACTCGAGAGGCGGCTTGTAAACGGCGAGGACGTTTCCCGGTTTGTTTCCTCCGCAAACCCGGTTTGTTTCCTCCGCAAACAGACTAGCGCTGGGCCTCTGAGTTCGCCTCACCGAGCGCGCAATTCAATCTATAGGTTCACGGACGCAACGGCTTGTTCTTGTGCATCGCAGCAACGATATTGCTGCATATGCGTTGTGCAGGACCGTGCCATTCCGGCGCACAAGGACACCGACTTGCGAAATATATCCGATACGATCGCTCGCCTGAGCGCGATGCACGCGCGGCCAGCAGCTGGATCCGGAGAACGGAACGACGCTCACTTGTCCGAAATTACAGGGTTCGGGTCCAATCCCGGAGCCTTGCGCGCGAGGCTTTATCTTCCGAAGAACCTGGCCCGGCAGGCGGCGCTGGTCGTCGTGCTGCATGGCTGCACCCAGAACGCGGCCAGCTATGATCATGGCTCCGGCTGGAGCGAGCTCGCCGCCGAGCATGGTTTTGCGGTGCTGTTCCCCGAGCAGCAGCGCGCCAACAACCCCAATCTTTGCTTCAACTGGTTTGTACCAGGCGATATCAGGCGCGACAGCGGCGAGGCACTGTCCATCCGCCAGGTGATCGAGGCGGCAGTGGTTACGCATGGCCTCGATCGCAAGAGGATCTTTCTCACCGGTCTGTCCGCCGGCGGCGCTATGGCGGCGGTGATGCTGGCGGACTATCCCGAACTGTTTGCCGGCGGCGCGATCATTGCCGGGCTCGCCTATGGAAGTGCCTCGACGATCTCCGCAGCCTTCGACCGCATGCGCGGCCATGGCGGTCCGTCCCAAGCCGACCTCCAGCGGCTGTTGCGGGCGGCCTCGCCGCACAAGGGTCCGTGGCCGCGTATTTCGATATGGCAGGGCTCGGCCGACACGACTGTTGTGCCTGCCAATGCGGATGCAGTCCTGGCGCAGTGGCAAAGCGTGCACAATCTCGGCGAAAAGCCAACACGCATAGAGAAGGTCGACGGCCAGACGCGGAAGGTCTGGAGCGACAGCAACGGGCGCGAGGTAGTCGAGACGTTCACCATTGCCGGCATGGGCCATGGGACGCCACTGCAAACTGGCGGCGGCGATGGTCTCGGCAACGCAGGGCCTTTCATGCTGGATGTTGGGATTTCCTCGACACGCCACATCGCCCGCTTCTGGGAATTGACGAAGCCGGACGTGCGACGCAAAGCCAAAGCCGAGGTCGCTTCAGGCGCCGCATTGCAGTCATTTGCACCAACGGAAAAACCGCGGGCAGTCCGAATCGATCCCACGCCGGAGCGAGCCAATGCGCGCGGTCCGGCAAGTGGGATTTCCAAGGTCATCGAAAATGCTCTGCGCGCGGCGGGGTTGATGCGCTGAATTGTTGTGGCGGAGGAGCTCTTTGTCTGGACTCTGCTGAACCAAGAGCCCACCATCGATAAGGCAGTGAACCCCTGCTTACCCAAGACAGCGGCGTCGTTTGGGCCAAGGCTATTTACCATCGGCCCTGGAAAGCGCTTTTGAAACAGGCCGGCCTGTCGGATGTGACGCTACATGAGCTGCGGCATACCTACGCCAGCACGATGGTTCGAAATGGCGCTCCGTTGATCATCGTGGCACAGGCCCTTGGTCGCAGCGACACCCGAACGGTGGAGAAGCACTATGCTCACCTCGCCCCGTCCTATAGCGGACATCATTCGCCGACTAGCACCCGACATTTAGAGGACAATCCAAATGGCTGAGGTCGTAATTGCCTGCTCACTTGCCGTGATCGCGTGCTTCTGCGCGTTGTGCATAATCGCGTTTTTCATGCTGGCGAAGTCCGCTACCATCCTTCTTACCTTGAACAGAAAGATGACGCCGCTCGGCGCTTGGCCGAGCCATTAGGTCCAACCGTGCGAGAAGCTGTGGCCACGGCGATGGCAAAGCCACGGCGCTCCGAAACCTATTAAGCTCAACTCGACCTACGCCATTGCCGTGAGGCGCTTGCCCGCGCGCTCGTGCACGAAGGTGGCCATGTGAATAATAGGACCGGACCGCCCCACCTTCCGTGGCGTTACAGCTATTCAGAGCGATCGACAGTTCCACGCATTTGCGATGCCGCTTGGGCTTCGAAAAAGCTGACCGGCTTATCCGACGTCGCCCAGACGCAAATTCCGTAGGCAATCCCGAAGGAGATCAACAGGGCGGGCAAGATGGGTAAGCGGTGCATGGATCGGCTGGGCCTCTTTGTTGCAGACCCGCCCACAACCTCCTGCAACCCGATCGGTTCGACATAAAGTATTTACCGTGTTGGCATGGTTTACGGATGGTTTCGCAGGCCATCGCGGATGCTTGCCACTGTGTCTGCTGGCGGAGACAAAAAAGCCCGCTGCCGGGAGGAGGTGGCAGCGGGCTCGATTTTCGAATGTGGCGCGGGAGGAGGTGCGCCTCATTCAGCGCCGGCATCGCATCTGGGAGGAGTAGATGGCCGACAATCAAAATCTACCCGCTGCCCAGCGATTTCTGCAATCGTGGATCGTGCATAGCTGCTGTGCAGATTTGCCTGTGCCGACACACGTGTAGCATCAGGCCTCCGAATTGGGCAATTTTGTAAGCTCAGCAATCGAGGGAAGGCCGGTCCCGATCCTTGGAGGCGACACCAAGGCCAGTCGCGACGCAGAGGAAGAGGACGTGTTCGACAAGATCGCCGCCCGGCCCCGGAAAAAATTTGCCAGCGGGTCGGAACCTACTACTGCTGCTCCGGCATTTCAGTATTTTCCTGAGGGTCTTTTTTCACGCCCGGGCTGGGTGACGTATCCACTGGCGCATTACCGCCCTGGTTTTGCACAGGAGCACGCTTGAACGGTGCCGTCTGCCAAGAGCCGTTCGATAAGGGCGTGAGTACAAAGAATGCCATTAGGCCTAGGAAAATGACGGCAATAACCGCCACGCCCCACGCCATGAGTCTTCGCGTGCCGCGTTGTTCTTCCCTGCGAGATAGATTGTCCACCATTGCTCCGGCCTCTCGTGAAGTGGCGCCTGTTGCGAAAGCATCTCCCTCCTCGAACTTCGCTATTGCATCAAAGTTCCGGCCCCGGTGCAGCATCCGCGAAAGAGCATTTTTAAGCTTAGCGCTCTAACGGCGTCGCCGGCGCATTGGGGGAATAGGCTTCGGGTTTAGCCTTAGCCACTGACCGGCGGCGAAGTTCCTCGCGAATTCCTCGGTCTCGAAAAGATGCTGGGTGGTTTCGCCATTCTCGACGAGTTGTACCGCCCACTGGCCGTCGATGTGTTCGATACGAACACCAGCCCTTTGGTCATCGTCCACGGCCCGCACTCCCACACACGACGAAGGCACCAACAAATCACAGCGCCCAAAGCGCTTCAACGTTCGAAATGTACAAAGCGAAGGAGAAGTCCTGTGACCGGCGTGGTGCGCACACTTCTGGAACGCTGGCAACCGAAGGGTCGATCACGAAGACGGTCATAGGCGAAAATGCGACTGACGCGGCATCCCTGGATTGCTCGGTCGCGCTCGGTAGGCTCGGCCTGGAGGTCACTGTTACCGGCGTTGCAGCAAATCCTACGGCTGGAATGCCGTCGTGCGGATGCTAGAGGTTTAGTTGTATCCGAGCATGTGACGCAATCCGACAATCGGTAGATAGACGGTCCAAATCATACCGATGGCGGCGGCAACACCAAGGCCAATCGCGGGAGCCCACGCCCTCCATTGCATCTGGAGCCGCGCTGCCAATTCAGTCAAACTCTCTTCCATGGACGAATACTTCCCAAGTCGATTCGAGGGGCGAAAATGCCAATGAACCCCAAGACTGCCGCGCTTGCAATCGCTGCTAGTATTTGCATCGCTGGTTTCGCCTACTCCAGCGGTCACAAGGCCGGTCGTGTTTCTCAACTAAAAGACACCGTCACGGCCTACAACCGCCGCATCGGGATTGACGACAAGGCCAACAGCCTCGGCCGCGTCGATCTCTGCCTGGAGCTTGGTGGCCTACTTGATGAGTGCCAGCGGCTAGACCGCTGATTTGCTTAACCGGCTGATCTCAGCCGTCCACCTCCATTGCCAATTCAACAACTGCCCATCAGGGCGGAAAGGTACTAGCCATGGACCGCAACTTCGCGCGGGCGCTTGCGCTCGTTCTGAAATCTGAAGGCCTCTGGGTGGACAACCCGGCCGATCCCGGCGGCGCCACCATGAAAGGCGTCACGCTCACCAACTTCCGCCGCTATGTGAAGGCCGATGCGACGAAGGCCGATCTGCGCAAAATCACTGACGCCCAGGTCGCGACAGTCTACCGCCGTTTCTACTGGGATGCGACGGCCGGCGCCCAGCTTCCCAGCGGGGTCGACTACGCTGTTTTTGGTTTCGCAGTGAATAGCGGTCCCGGTCGCGCGGCCAAATATCTTCAGGCCGTTGTGGGGATCAAGCAGGATGGGCGCATTGGCCCGGCCACCATTGCAGCCGTAAAGGCTAAGCCGGCCGGCGTTGTCATCGACGCGCTGTGCGACAATCGCCTAGGCTTCCTGAAGCGTCTCCCGACATGGAAGACCTTCGGCAAGGGCTGGTCCGACCGCGTCAAGTCGGTGCGCGCCAAAGCGCTGAAGCTGTCAGCTTTGCCCGACACTCCGCCGCCGGTCACTGTCGAGGTGAAGGTGCCGGTCGACAAACCCGTTGTTCCCGAAAAGGTCGAACAGAAGGTCAAGGAGAAATCCGGCTTTCTGTCTTGGCTGACCGGCCTCTTCGGTTCCGGCGCTATCGGGCTTGGCTGGCTTGCGGGCATGGACTGGCAAGCCGTCCTGGCTGGCGGTGTGGTCCTGCTGGTGCTCCTGCTGGTCCTGCTCCTGTTTCGCTCACAGATCGTCTCTGCGGTGCGCCAGATCAAGGCGGAGGTCGCGGAGTGATGTCCGCCTTCCTCGCTGCTCTCGTCGCTCAGTTGTGGCCGTACCGCCTTGTCGGCGCGGCCGGGCTCGTCGCGCTCTGGCGAGCCTATGCCATGGGCAAAGCGAAGAACCAGGCCAAGCAGGACGCGGCCGACGCCGCAGCGCGCATCGAACGCCAGAAGATCGATGATGCCGTGGCCGGCCGCGCTCTTGGCGACAACCGGGGGAGGTTGGGCGAATGGTCAAAATCCTGACGATGATCTTTGCACTTTTTGCAATGATCTCCTGCACTACGGTCGGAGGCAGCTTTTGCGCCGTGGAGCATCCTATCCGTCTCACGAAGGCGGAAGTCGCCACGCTCTCGGATGGGTCGGTTGCGGCGATCCTGGCGCACAATGAAAAGGGCGCCAAGCTCTGCGGTTGGAAAACCTGACATGGCAACTTCGGCAAACAAGAGCCTGGAAATGATAATCGGCGGCTCTTGGAGGCCACGCAGAACATGCAGCGCGACATCACGGAGATCCGACGCGACATCAAGGACAGCGATTCCCGTGCTGCCTTGAGCTACGAGCAGTCCGAACAGCGCGCTGCCGCCAGCCGGTCCAAGATGTATGCGAAAACCGACGAGCTGGTTGACTGTGTGGCGGCAACCGAAGCCGCTGTCAGCAAGCTCAACGACGATATGACGGGAGTGAAGGCGGTCACTGCCGAGGTGACCCGGTGGAAGCTCATGGGGCTTGGTGCGCTGGGCGTCACAGGAATGGCGGCTGCGGCCCTGGCTTCGCTGATCACCGCATATTGGTGCGACAAGGAAGTGTCGATGGAGAAGAAATTCGCCGAGATGAGTCGGCACCCGGCGCCTAGGTTCTTTGGCGGTGGAGTGGCCACGCCTGTAGCGCAAGTCGCTGTTGCGGAGGGCACGTCATCGCTCGTGCTCTACGATGACCGCATTCGCATTACCGCCGATGTGGACCTAGAAGGAGCGAAGGAGCTAATGCGCAAACTACAAAAGCGCATCGATTAGCTCGAAGAGGAAAAGGGGCCGAACTAGCCCCTTTTGTCCAGGGGCTTTCCGCCGCCTTATTGGCGATCTCAGCGCGCGCATTATGGTCTCGGCGCGCTTCTGCCACCCCCTTGGCGCCCAATGCCTTTGCTACGGGGCAGCGTTCATTCGTTTTTTCAATTCGATTGCGTTGGTTATTCGTCCAACAGCTTCCTCCATCTCGGCCAGTTCGAGCGCCGTGAACCTAGGCCCAATCTTGCCGATCATACGAGCGCATTCTCTTGCCGCGGAAATCGTCTCTCTGGCTATCGTCGCTCCATCGGCATCCTCGTCGATCAAGCTCATTCTCCTCTGCTTCGGCTAAGTCCAAGCATATAGGCGCTGGCGCCTTTGCGGGCAAACCGGATCCTGGGGGCATTATATTTCAATTTTCGAAGCGAAACATCGCCAGAGAACGGCTAAAGCACCAACCCCGCCGCCGCATGTTGACCTACATGCTGGGCGATCCCAGCTACTCCAGACCCCCGCCGCCGCTGTCCCACCCCGTTGATCGGTGGAACCAACACTCAATCGCGCCGTTGTGGCGGCCGGGAGGGTGGTTCATGAGCGAAAGCGCTATTCTGGTCGTCGAAGACGAGCTCTTGATCCTGCTCGACCTTGAAACAGCTTTGCAGGACGCGGGCTTTCTCGTCGTAGGAGTGCCGAGTGCCGAAGCCGCCGTAAAGGCGTTTGATGAGGATCCAAACAAGTTCGCCGGCCTCCTTACGGACATCCGTCTCGGCTCGGGAGAAACTGGGTGGGAAGTAGCCAGGCATGTAAGGCGAAGCAATCCAACCCTACCTGTGGTCTACATCAGCGGCGATGGTGCTATTTCCTGGGGCTCTGAAGGCGTCCCAGACAGCGTGATGATCGTCAAGCCGTTCTTCCCTCCCCAGATCATTACGGCGTTGTCCACACTGCTCAATCAGCAACACCCAACGGCGTCGAACGGCGGCGAACCCTCTCCGTAGAGCGGGCATTTTTTGGTTTATGAGCGGAACCTAAAATCCATCAGCAAGTTCAATAACGTTTTCAGCGCACGCTGTTGAGGGGAGCAAGCATGGTCGGCGCCATTCGCATCGCTGTTGTCGAAGATCATCCACTCTTTCGCGAAGGCGTGATGCGCAGCCTGTCAGAGATCGGAGGCTTCGAGATGGTTGGCGCGGGCGCCACGGCGCAGGATGCCGAACGCCTCGCCTCTACGGTGCGACCCGACATATTGCTGCTCGACATCTCTTTGCCGGGCGGCGGCCTCGCGGCGGTTGAGAGCATCCTCGCCAGCTACCCCACCCAGAAGATTGTCATGTTGACCGTATCGGAGGCCAATGCCGATGTAACTAAGGCTCTGAATGCAGGGGTGCGCGGCTATGTCCTCAAAGGCGTAGGGTCGCGCGGGCTCGCTGACATCCTGCGCAACGTAGCGGCCGGCGAGAGCTACCTCACGCCAACTCTTTCGGCACGGCTGCTCTCGGATCTCCAGTCCCCTGCTAACAGCACAGCAGACCGGCTGCGGCAGATGACCGAAAGGCAAACGGAAATCCTGCGGCTAGTGGCGGAGGGGCTGAGCAACAAGGAGGTCGCACGGCGCCTGAACCTCCACGAGAAGACAATCAAGCACCACATGACCAGGGTTATGTCAAAACTAAGTGTGCGAAACCGCACCGAGGCGGCTCTCGCGATGAGTGATTATCGTGACCGCTCTCCACAACCAAATCTTTGAGCTGAAGGAACTTGACCACGACACGGCATCCCTTCACTGCTTCCCTCAGCGGCGGGCCTTTTCCACCATCAGCGGCGGCTCTTTGTCCATCAAGTGCCCGGAACTTAGCCGGGCTGCGAACGTTTCAACTACGGTGCAACCAAGGAGGCCAAGGCCATGGATTGGAACCGCGTTGAAGGTAATTGGAAGCAGGTCAAGGGCAAGGTTAAGGAACAGTGGGGCAAGCTGACTGACGACGATTTGGACCGCATTGCCGGCAAGCGCGATCAGCTCGAAGGAAAAATTCAGGAAAGATACGGCCTTGAGAAGGACCGGGTTCGGAGAGACGTTGACGACTGGTACTCGTTGCAGGGTTGGTAGGGGACTATTCGAGATTTTGAGGGCCGCCTAACGGGCGCCCTTTCAATTTGATGGCACGAGCAGCCCCCCACGAGCGCGCCGGGCCGCGTAAGCACTCGACGAAAGTCCAATGCCGAAGCGCAAAGGTCTGACCCGTGAAACATTGGCGTTTTGTGCACGAGCAGTGACGTCGACGATCAATAGTCCCCTCATCGTCGGTTGGTTGATTGCCCGCCACGGCTCGCTTGGCGTGGCGGGCACTCATCACGGAGAGCGCATGC
>NZ_RZRO01000123.1:0-16998 GCF_003997975.1 Mesorhizobium sp. M7A.F.Ca.US.005.03.1.1 | reverse complement strand
CAACGGTGACCATCGGCACGGATGCCCCTCGCCGCACCCGCATCCAGCAGGAAAAGCGCGAACTCATCCTGGAGGCGGCGCTTGAGGTCTTCTCCACCAACGGCTTTCGCGGCTCGACCATCGACCAGATCGCCGAAGCCGCCGGCATGTCGAAACCGAACCTGCTCTATTATTTCCGGCGCAAGGAAGACATCCACGAAACGCTGATGCAGCGCCTGCTCGACACCTGGCTGGCGCCACTGCGCGAACTCGACGACATTGGCGATCCCCTAACCGAACTGCGCAGCTACATCAGGCGCAAGCTGGAGATGGCGCGCGATTTTCCGCGCGAGAGCCGGCTGTTCGCCAACGAGATCCTGCAAGGCGCGCCGCGCATCATGCCGCTGCTGGCGGGCGAACTGAAAACGCTGGTCGACGAGAAGGCCGCCGTCATCAAGGGCTGGATGCGCGCCGGCAAGATCGCCAAGACCGACCCTTGGCACCTGATCTTCTCGATCTGGGCGACGACGCAGCATTATGCCGATTTCGACGTCCAGGTCCGCGCCGTGCTCGGACCGAACCGCGGCGGCGACGGCCGCTTCGAGGATGCGGCAAGATTTCTCGAGCAGTTGTTCCTCGATGGGCTGAAGCCGAAGGGCTAAATGGTTTCGTCATTCTAGGGCGAAGCAAGGAGCGACGCGGCGCGGCGCAGACCCTAGAATCCATGCCGCGACTTCAACGCGCCGCAAAAGGTCCAAATTCTGTTCCGTAGTACTCTTCGGCAAACGTCCCGGCATGGATCCTCGGGTTTCCGCGTCCGCTTCGCCCGTGGATGACGAAGCCGAGGGGGACGCCAGCCAACCTCAGGCGCTGCGCCGCTCGGCCGGCAGCGCGTCCAGCAATGCCTGCAGCTTGGCGATCGAATTCTGCTCGGCTAACGGCGTGTAGACGATCAGCTTCATGTCCGAGCCGTCGCCGATCGACAGGCTCATATGCTCGAAGGTCATGGCGCCCGCGCTCGGGTGCCGGACATGTTTCACCCCCGACAACCGATGCGCGACGTCGCGCTGCGGCCACCAGGCACGAAATTCGGGGCTCGAACGCGTCATCAACTCGATCAGCCGCTCGAAATCCGGATCGCCGACATAGCGGGCGCTCGCGGCCCGGAACGAGGCCAGCACGGTGTGCGCCAGTTGCTCCCAGTCGACCAGCAGGTGCCGGTGATGCGGGCTCGTGAACACCATGTGGACGATGTTGCGGGCGTCACCCTCCAGCAGGCCATAATCGCCGAACACCGCCACCGCCGCCGGGTTCCAGGCCAGCACGTCCCAGCGCCGCCCGACGACATAGGCCGGCTGCAGCACCAGGCTCTGCAGCATGTGCAGCAACGGGCCATCGACCTTTTCCGGCGCTACGGCACGGCGCTCCGGCTGCTGGCGGTCGGCGAGGATGAACAGATGCTGTTTTTCGGCGGCGTCGAGGCGCAGTGCTTCGGCGAGCGCCGTCAGCACCTCGACCGAGGGCCTGACCTCCCGCCCCTGCTCCAGCCATGTGTACCAGGTCGTGCCGACACCGGCGATCATCGCCACCTCCTCGCGGCGCAAGCCCGGCGTACGTCGCCTGAGACCGATGGCGATGCCTGCGGCCGAGGGCGTCAGCCTTTCGCGGCGCGAGCGCAGGAAGGCGCCGAGTTCGCGCCGGCGGCTGTTTTCAGCCGAACGTGTGGGGGCCGCGTGAGGTTGGGACTCCATGCGCGTATTATAGCAGTATTGATACCAGGATAAAGTTTGAACTGTTTGGCCAGCGCCAACTGCCCCATCTTCCGTTCAGAGCAACAGAACGGAGGCTCTGAACATGGAACTCAAAGACAAGACGATCCTCATCACCGGCTCGACAGACGGCGTCGGCCGCGTTGTCGCGCAACGGCTCGGCGCCGCGGGCGCCCGTGTGCTGGTGCACGGCCGCGATGCAACGCGCGGCAAGGCTGTTGTCACCGAGATCGAAGCCGCCGGCGGCAAGGCCGAGCTTCTGGTCGCCGACCTCTCTTCGCTGGCCGAGGTGCGCCACCTCGCCGAGGCGGTGCGCGCCCGGACGAACCGGCTGGACATCCTCATCAACAATGCCGGCATCGGCACAGCGGGCCAAGGTGCCAAAAGGCAGGTGAGTGCCGACGGCTATGAACTGCGCTTCGCGGTCAACTATCTCGCCGGTTTCCTGCTGACATCGGAGCTCCTGCCATTGCTGAAGGCCAGTGCGCCGGCGCGCATCGTCAATGTCGCCTCTGCGGGGCAGCAGGCGATCGACTTCAGCGATGTCATGCTGACCCGCTCCTATGACGGGGTGCGCGCTTATTGCCAGAGCAAGCTGGCGCAGATCCTGTTCACCGTCGATTTGGCCGAACAGTTGAAAGGCACCGGCGTCACCGTCAACGCATTGCATCCGGCGAGCTACATGAACACAACCATGGTCCGGCAGGCCAGGGTGACGCCGTGGAGTTCGGTCGAGACCGGTGCCGACGCCATCCTCAATCTCGCCACCTCACCCACGCTCAACGGGAAAAGCGGCCTCTATTTCGACGGCCTGCGGGAATCCCGCGCCGATGCTCAGGCCTACGACGCCAAGGCAAGGCAACAGCTGAGAAGCTTGAGCCTCGACCTCATCGGCCCGGCCTCCCCCACATCGAAGGAACAGCATTGATGACCAAGGCAATCCAACACACCGTCATCATCGGTGGCTCGTCCGGCATCGGGCTGGCGACGGCGCGCAAACTGCTTGGCCCGGACATGAAGGTAACCATCACCGGCCGCAACGAGGACAAGCTGAAGAGCGCTTGGAAGAGCCTTGGCGGTGCTGCCGAGAAGGCCGCTTTCGACGCGTCGAAGCCGGATGAGGTCCGTCAATTCTTCGAGCGCCTCGGCCCCTTTGATCACTTGGTGCTGGCGGCCAGCGGCGGCAAGGGCCTCGGCCCGTTCCCGGCGCTTGACCTGAGTGACATCGGCAGTGGCGTGGAGGAAAAGGTCCGCCCGCAGCTGTCCTGCCTGCAGGCCGCCTTGCCGACACTCAACAAGGCCGGATCGGTCACCTTCATCTCGGCGGTGTCGGCGCAGCTCGCAACGCCCGGCGTCGCCGGTATCGCCGCCATCAACGGCATGCTGTTGACCGTGGTGCCGATCCTGGCGATGGAGTTGAAACCGCTGCGCGTCAATGTCGTGGCGCCAGGCATCATCGACACGCCCTGGTGGGACTTTCTGGCCGAGGAGCAGAGGCAGGCGCTGTTTGCAGACTATGCCGGCAGGACCCCGGTCGGCCGCATCGGTCGCGCCGAAGACGTCGCCGCGGCAATAGCCTTCCTCGTCTCCAACGGCTTCATGACCGGTCAGGTGCTGACCTGCGACGGCGGACTGCGATTTGCGGCGTAGCGTTCCTCGGGCGCCGACAGGCTTTTCACCCTCAATTGGCTCTCTTTGGATCACCCCGCACGCTCTTTTCGCCGGGGCTGTCACCGCCCGGTCTCACCGCATCTGAAGCGGTCTTTTCCGGAACATAGGAATAATCAGGCGTATCAGCCCCATACATCTTGTTGTCGATCGCCTCTTGCCAGCTGAAATCCGCGTCGGACGGTGAAACGTCGGCAATGTCATGGCGGGAGGAGCGAGAGTGCAGCCAGTTCGGGGTGATCTCTCGGACCAATTGTGCAAAGCGTCCCATCGAAACCGTTCCTTTCCTTGCCCTTTCCAGGAGGCGCGATCGCGGTTGCGTCGGCTGGATCTAAAGTTGACCTCTCAGCCAGCCCAGCGTCTCGACAACGTCGGCAAGCCCGTACCGCGCTGCGGTGTGCGCTGGTGGGTTGACGCGTATCGATATGCCGCCGGCATCATTGACGGCCTCAAAACCGTTTTCATCCGACGTGTCGTCGCCCAGGAAGACCGGGCGACGGCCCGTGAATGGCGCAATTTCCATGAAACGCCGGATCGCGGCGCCCTTGGCGGCCTCGAGCGGCAGCAATTCAACACCGGCATTGCCGGGTACCACCCGGTAGCCCTTTGGCAGCGTGGCCAGCGCCTGCTCGACCAGCTGCGTCGCGCGCGGAAGCAGATGCGGGGCGGCGCGCGTGTGGATGGCCAGCACCCGTCCTTTGCGCTCGATATAGGCGCCACGACCGAGCTCGGCCTCGATCTCGTCGACAAGCGCAGAAATATCCGCCGGCTCATCCGCGACTTCGACGTCGTCGTTCGGTAGGAGCCGATGTTCCAGGCCATAGAGCCCGGCGGCGCGCAGCTTCAAAGGCTGAAACAGATGATCGACAGCCGCGACGGAACGGCCTGTTACGAAGGCCAATGCCCCGTTCAGCTTGCAATCCAGGCCTTGCAGCAAGGAGCGGAGCTCGTCGCTGACCGAGACGGCGTCCGGGTGTTCGGCATGTTCCAGCAGGGTGCCGTCGATGTCGAGGAACAACGCCCATTCGCCGGTCAGCACAGTGTGCGGTTTCTCCATGACGGCCTGCGGCTTGTGCAGGGTCTCGCCAACAATATTTTGCAGCGCATCGCTCATGACATCGCCACCCGTCTGCGCTCAAAAATGGAGACGACATTGTCGACGCTGGGCGGCGGGTCGCTGACGGCACCGGTCACCCGATCGAGGTCCCCGCGCTTGCGCAAACGTGCCGCATCCAGAAGCATGCTGCCGGCCCAGCGATAGACATTGTTGTTGCGGATTGTCTCGCGCATGGGGCGCATGCGCTCGCGCTGTTCTTCGGGCGACATGGTCAGTGCCTGCAACAGCGCTCCGCTCATCATGGCGGCATCGTAAGGGTTGACGATCAGCGCCTCCAGCAATTCACGCGAGGCGCCGGCGAATGTGCTGAGCATCAAAACGCCCTGCTCGTCGTCGCGCGCGGCGACGAATTCCTTTGCGACGAGGTTCATGCCGTCATGCAGGCTGGTGACCATGCATATGTCGGCGGCCCGATAGATCTCGTAGACCTGTTCTTGCGAGTGATGTTCGGCCACCATGATCACCGGCCTGTAGCCCTCGCTGCCATAACGCCGGTTGAGCTCTTCGGCATAACGGTGGCACTCGTCATGGAGCAGCTTGTAGGCGGGCAGCGTGCCGCGGCTGGGTGCCGCGATCTGCAGAAAGACCAGTTTTCCGATCCACTCAGGCTGTCGCTTGAACAATTCGTTCAAAGCGTGAAACCGATCGAGAATGCCCTTGGTATAATCGAGGCGCTCGACCCCGACGGCCAGCTTCACATCCGCTTTAAGGCCGAACCTCTCGCGCATGCGAGCGCGGCAATCGTCGACAGCGGGAAGTTTCGCCAGCAGGTCCGCCGGCCATTCTATCGAGATGGGATAGGCGTGCACCAATGTGGTCCGTCCGCCGTAGGAGATGGCCGCATCGGCCCGCTCGATGCGGCTTTCCAGGAAGCGATCGACGCTTTCGGTGAAATTGTTGGCATGGAACTGGGTGTGGAAGCCGATGATCGAGCTGCCGAGCAGGCCTTCGAGGATGCGTTCACGCCATGGGCAGATGCTGTACACTTCCGAATTTGGCCACGGGATGTGCCAGAAAGTGATGACGATCGCCTCCGGTAAGCGCTCTCGGATCATGCGCGGCAGCAGCGCGAAATGGTAATCCTGGACCAGCACGATCGGCCGCTCGTTGCGCGCCTCGGCAACCACCGTATCTGCAAACTTCCGGTTGACGGCTTCATAGGCAGCCCAGTCGGAGGCGCGAAAAATCGGCCGGGTGAAGGCGATATGGCAAAGCGGCCAAAGGCCCTCATTGGCGAAACCGAGATAATAGCCCTGATGCTCTTCCTCCGTCAGCCAGACCCGGCGCAGCGTGTAGGACGGGTTGCCAGGCGGCACCTGCACGCGATCGTGGTCGTCGACGGTAAGGCGGTCCGCCGTTCCGCCGCCATAGGCGATCCAGGTGCCCGCACAGGCGCGGGTAATGGGCTCGAGCGCCGACACCAGCCCGCTGGCCGGGACGAGCAACTCGACGCCGTCGTCCTTCACATTGTGGATGTACGGCTCGCGATTGGACACCACGATAACCTGCGCATCGGGCAGATCGTCGGCCAGGATCTTGCGCAATGTTTCTGGCGACCAGGTCACCAGCGCGGCATCGGCCGATTGGCCGTTCTTTTCGAACTCCCGTATCACCTTGCGCGCGGCCTCCGCGGCCACATCTTCGCCTGCCGTATGTGGGACGGCAGGAGGATGACGGCGACGGTGCCGCGATATGGAGAGGAATACGGCAAGAGCGGAAAAACCGAGGCTCGCGAAAATCAGAACCCAGAGCAGGTCCGCACCGTAGTTTGTCATTGAACGTCAACTCACCCCGGCCGTCGGCGACCGTTTGTTCGTGTTTCCCGTTTGAAACGGTCCGCCGGCCACGTGGTCGGCGTTCGGACCAGTGTTTTTGCAACGCACAAGGCCTGGATCGGTTCCGCCAATTTTGTTCGGATCATGTTCTTACTATGAGCGGCACCAGCCCTTCATGGCGGTCGGCCAGGAAAGCGACGACCCGGTCGCCGACGCGCTGGAAGGTGAGATCGACGACCCGGTCGCCGACGCCCAGGTGCCGCAGTGTCAGCGTGTCGATGCCGATCGGCAGCCTGGGGCGGCCGACGCGAATCTCACCCTCCCAGCCGTCGATCTCCAGGCCAAGACAGGCCTGCATCAACATGAAAGCGGAGCCCGCCGACCACGCTTGCGGCAGGCAGGCGACGGGATAGGCGATGGGTGCTTCGCCCGGCGCACGTGTAAAACCGCAGAACAGTTCGGGCAGCCGCATGTTGAAATGGACCGCGGATTCGAACGTGCCGCTCATCAGGCGAACCACGCTTTCGCGCTCGCCATAGCGCGCCAGCCCGGCACCGCAAAGGGCGGTATCGTGCGGCCAGATCGAGCCATTGTGGTACGACATCGGATTGAAGAACACGGCATCGTCGGCGAGCGTCCGCAGTCCCCAGCCCGAATGGAAGGAGGCGGAAAGCAGCTGGTCAGCCACCATCTGGGCCCGCGCCGGCTCAGGCAATCCGACAAAGAGCAGATGCCCCGCATTCGAGGTCCGCACCTTGCAGGGCTCGCCGGCACCGTCGATTGCCAGCGCATAGAAGCCGAGATCGTCAAGCCAGAAATCCCGTTCCACGGCAACCCGCATCGCTTCGGCGCGATCATCCCAGTGGTCGGCCCTGTCGTTCTCGCCCCGGCGACGGGCAAGTGCCGCCAGCCCCCGGAAGGCGGCAAAGACGTAGCCCTGCACTTCGACAAGGGCGATCGGGCCCTTGGGAATGCGGCCATCGGCATGGAAGACCGAATCGAAACTGTCCTTCCATCCCTGGTTGGCGAGGCCGGACTCGGCCGCTCGCTGGTAAGTCACAAATCCGGTCTCCCGGCCCGCCTTCTCCGTCCATTCGGCCGCGGCGCACAGCGACGGCCACAAGCCGTCGATGAACGCCATGTCACCGGTACGATCGGCGTAGGCACAGGCAAGATAGATGTAGAGCGGTGTCGTATCGACGCCACCGTAGTAGCGGCCGAAGGGAAGCTCCCGCAGCGCCACCATTTCGCCCTTGCGGGTCTCGTGCATGATCTTGCCCGGCTGGGAATCGCTGAACGGCGATGTCTCGGTCGCCTGATGCTGGGCCAGAAAGGCCAGCACGCCCCGCGCCAGGCCCGGATTGAGCCACAGCATCTGCAGCGCCGAAATGACGCCATCGCGGCCGAACGCCGTCGAGAACCAGGGGATGCCGGCATAGGGATAGGGGCCGGTCGCCAGCTCGGTGGTCAGCAACGCGACATCGGCGCGAGCGCGCTCGACCCAGTCGTTGAAGACACGGCCCGAGCTGCGCACCGTCGCGCCATGGCGACGTTTGGCCCGCATGCCAAAGCGGGCGCGGGCGGCAGCGGCGCGGAACCGGTCGCGGTCGGGCTTGTCGGCCACCTCGGGACCGACCTCGACATAAAGCACCTTCCTGCTGCGCTTGGTCACGGCGATCAGGAAATCGGCACGGTTGGCACTCAGTTGGTCCGGCGCCTGCGAGAACGATATCGCCGAGAGGCGGGCCAGGCCATCGAGCCCATCATAGCGCAGCAGGACCGACGTCGCGTTTGTTTCGGCGGCATGGGCCAGCCCGCGCTTCAGCCGTGTCGAGCCACGCACTTCGAACATGTCGCGGAAATCGGCGGAGTAGTGCAGGGAAACGCTGATCGTCGAGTGTTCCCGGCTGTAATTGGAAAGGGTGATGCGTTCAAACAGCCTGTCCTGCCAAAGCAGTCTGACGCGTTCGATGTGAATGGCTCCCTGCGGGATGTCGCGTCCACCGGCGCTCTGTATCGGCAGATTGGTCAAATTGGTGGTGAACAGCACATTGTCCTGGCTGAGCGAGGCGCCGAGCAGAGATGTCTGCCTGCCGCCGACGGTCAGCCGGAACTCGGAAAGGACCCGCGTGTCGTCGCGAAAGAAACCGTCGCCGGCGCCACGTATGTCGCCATAGGCGTCGGCAACGGCGAAGCAATCGCCCTGCTTGAGCGCAAACAACCGATGCGGCTCGCGAGGGGCGGTGGCGTCGAGCGATGCAAGCGCAACCGCAGGATCGAGCTGGCGCTCATCGAGTTGGGCCATTCGTCAAAGATCCCTGTTGTTTCGTTGCCGTGGCTCGAGCACGTCGCTGCTCAAGACGCCTTCGCCGTGCTCGGGACGCCGATCAGGCCCGCATAGGCGGCCAGATAGTCGCCGGCCATTCTTCGGGCGGAGAACCGCTTTTCGAAAACGGTCCTCACCTTTCGCCTGTCGAGTTGCAGCAAGTCCGGCACCGCAGCGACCGCGCTATCCATTGTGTCAGCGATAAAACCGGTGACGCCTTGATCGATGATCTCCGGCAGCGCACCGCAACTCCAGCCGATGACCGGTGTGCCGCAGGCCATTGCCTCGATGGCGGCAAGGCCGAACGGCTCCGGCCAGTCGATCGGGAACAGCAGGCCGGCCGCCTTGCCGAGAAATTCCGCCTTCTGATTTTCCTCGATCTCACCGACATAGACAACGCGATCGCCATCGATCAAAGGCTCGACCACCTCACGGAAATAGGCGCGATCGTCGTCGCCGATCTTTGCCGCGAGCTTGAGCTTGAGCCCCGAACGCAAGGCGATCTCGATGGCGCGATCCGGGCGCTTGTCGCGTGAGAACCGGCCGAGGAAGGCAAGGTAGGGTTCTTCGGCGGCCGTCTCGAACGTCGGCTCGTAGAGAGCAGTCGGCAATCCGTGATGGATCGTCGCCAACCAGTTGGCGTTGGCAAGGCCCGCCTTCTGGCTGTGCGAAATGGAAATCAGGGGAAAGCGCGGGAACCGTTCATAGGCCGGCGCCAGGTCGACATAATCCAGCCTGCCATGCGGCGTCGTCACCGTCCGCTCCGCAATATCCTCAAAGAAGGAAAAATGCAGGAAGTGGCTGAGGTGGAAGTGGATGACATCGAACTCCGACGCCCGTTCCCTCACCTGCGCAAGCATCGAAAGATGCGCCGCGATCTCGGATTTGAGCGGACGCGGATCGAGGCGCAACGCGCGTTCCCGGCTGGGTACCAGCTTCGCGGAGGTCTGGCTGTCGCCACTGGCAAACAGCGTCACCTCATGACCCAGATCGACCAGCGCTTCGGTCAGATACGAGACGATGCGCTCGGTGCCGCCATAGAGCCTTGGCGGCACCGATTCATAAAGCGGCGCGACATGGGCGATTTTCATATTTCATCCTGGATGCTGGGCATGCATGTGTGAAATGCGTCAACGGCTCGATTGGTTCCGATTTTATGGTTGAGCCGTCGGCACCAGAGGCCGCAGTCGGCATGGAACTGTGCGTCAAACGGATTGCGCGATCAGGGTCAGAAAGCCACCGCTCAGGGCAACATTCCCGACGAAGCCATTGATGCGGGACGCACGGTCCGGACCCTGATGGTCCCAGAAATTGTGGAACATCGGCGTGGCGACGATGAGGAACAGCAGCAGCACCGTGGCCGCGAGTGCCGTCCACAATCCTGCGATGACCAGCACACCGGCGGCGACCTGAAGCACGATACCAGTCCACAGTGCCAACCGCGCCTGCGGCACACCGCGCGCGGCCATCAGCTGGGTCAGGAAGGCCGCGTTCTGGATGTTGCGCAGGCCGGCGAAAACGAAGGCGCCGCCGAGCAGCAAGCGAGCGAGAAACAACAAGGTCGAAGGCAAATCCGCAGGCATCAAACTCTCCCCTTTAAAGGTTTAAGGCAGTGGGAGCGCGCTCTCCACGGCGCTCCCAACATGATTGGACAATCAGGCGGCCTTGGCCGCCGGCATCGGATGTATGGCTTGGAACGGGATGCACAGCCGGTTCCAGGTGTTGATCATGCCGAGCGCAACGGACAGCTTGACCAGCTCCTCTTCTGAGAAATGCTCCAGCGTACGTGCATAAAGTTCGTCCGGCACGCCGTTGTTGGCGATCAGGGTGACGGCTTCGGTCCAGGCCAAAGCCGCGCGTTCACGCTCCGAGAACAGCGGCGATTCCTTCCAGGCTGAAACCAGATAGAGCCGCTGCTCGGTCTCGCCGTCGCGCCTGGCCTCGCGGCTGTGCATCTCGACGCAGAACGAGCAGCCATTGATCTGCGAAGCCCTGAGCTTGATCAGGTGCAGCAGGCTCACCTCGAGCCCGCATTCGTCCACCGCCTTGTTGAGCGCCGACACCGCCTTCATGATCTCCGGCGCCTTGGCGAAAAATTGCAGCCTCTGTTTCATCGTCTCGTCCTTTCACGTCTGCTTGGGTTTTGAGGTTTTGGGGTTAACTGGATTTCTGCGGCCGCTGGTGGCGCTCGACAAAGGCGCAGCTCGCAGCAAGCGACCTGGGATCGCCTTCTGCCGCATAGGTGGCCACGATATCGGACAGCTTGGTCTCGGCGAGCGCGGCGCGATAGGCGCGTTCGGCCTTCAGCATCGCGGCGTTGATGCCGCAGGGTTTCACATAGGCCAACGCATCGAGCTTCACCGGACCGCGCTGGCGGATCTCGCCGCAGCGGAAGGCCGGCTCGCGGCCCTCGACGGCCAGCACGATGTCGAGCAGCGTGATGCGCTCGGCTGGCCGCGCCAGCCGATAGCCACCGGCAGGCCCGGGCACCGATTCCAGGACGCGCGCCGCGCTCAGCATGTTGAGATGCTTGAGCAGATAGCTCGGCGAAAGGCCAAAGGCCTCGGCGAGAGCGGCGCCCGGCATGGTGCTATTGCCTTCCACACTGGCCAGCGTGGCGGCGCAATGGATGGCTGCTTCAACACCCTCGCCCAGCTTCATCGAACAGGTTCCTTATTCATGGATACATACTATCGTGGATAATTCCTATCTGCAATAGGAAAATGAAAAACGGCGCTCGAAAGCGCCGTTTTTCTCTTGGGGGGGGTAGTTCCTACTCCGCAGCCACCTTGGCCATCGGGTTGTTCGGGTGCGTGGTCCAGTTGGCGTAGACCGGCGATACCGGCCTGCCGGTGCGCTGGTCCATCACACCGGCTGCCAGCGGCTCCATGGTAATGCAGTTCTCGACCGGGCAGACATTGACGCAGAGATTGCAGCCGACACACTCGGCCTCGATGACCTCGAAGTGCCTGACGCCGTCTACCATGCTGGTGATCGCCTGGTGCGAAGTGTCCTCGCAGGCGATGTGGCAGCGGCCGCACTTGATGCAGGCATCCTGGTCGATATGCGCCTTGGCGACGTAGTTCAGGTTGAGATACTGCCAATCGGTGACATTGGGCGTGGCGCGGCCGACGATGTCGTCGAGCGAGGCGTGCCCCTTCTCGTCCATCCAGTTTTCCAGGCCCGCGATCATCTCCTGCACGATCTTGAAGCCGTAGGTCATCGCCGCCGTGCAGACCTGCACATTGCCGGCGCCGAGCGCCATGAATTCGGCCGCGTCACGCCAGGTGGTGATGCCGCCGATGCCGGAGATCGGCAGGCCCTGCGTTTCCGGATCGCGCGCGATCTCGGCCACCATGTTCATGGCGATCGGCTTTACCGCCGGCCCGCAATAGCCGCCATGCGAGCCCTTGCCGTCGATGGTCGGCTGCGGCGCGAAGCTGTCGAGATCGACACCAGTGATCGAATTGATGGTGTTGATCAGCGACACCGCGTCGGTGCCGCCGGCATGTGCTGCGCGCGCGGGCTTGCGCACATCGGTGATGTTGGGCGTCAGCTTGGTAATGACGGGCATACGGGTGTTCTGCTTGCACCAGCGCACCACCATTTCGATATATTCCGGCACCTGGCCGACGGCGGCGCCCATGCCGCGTTCCGACATGCCGTGCGGACAGCCGAAATTGAGCTCGATGCCGTCGGCTTCGGTCTCCTCGACCACCGGCAGGATCGCCTTCCAGGCTTCCTCGACGCAAGGCACCATGAGCGAGACGACGATGGCGCGGTCGGGCCAGTCCTTCTTGACCTGCTTGATCTCGCGCAAATTGACCTGCAGGTCGCGGTCGGTGATCAGTTCGATGTTGTTGAGGCCGAGCAGGCGGCGGTCGGCGCCCCAGATCGCGCCGTAGCGCGGACCGTTGACGTTGACGACAGGCGGCCCTTCCTCGCCCAGCGTCTTCCACACCACGCCGCCCCAGCCGGCCTTGAAGGCGCGGATGACGTTGTAGGCCTTGTCGGTCGGCGGCGCCGAGGCCAGCCAGAACGGATTGGGCGACTTGATGCCGACGAAATTGTTTCTGATATCCGCCATGCTCATGCCCTCCCGTTCGAGGTCAGTGCCCGATTGATGCTCTCCGCAGCGTCGCGTCCCTGCGCGACCGCCGAGACGGTCAGGTCGTCGCCACCGAAGATGCAGTCGCCACCGGCCCAGACCTTGGCAAGCGACGTGCGCCCTTCCGAATCCACCTTGATGCGACCGGCTTCGAGGCCGATCGATGCACCGCTGCCATTGAGGGCGGCCGGGACAAAGCTCTGTCCAATCGCCTTGAACACCTGGTCGGCAACGAGCGTCAGCGTCTCGCCGGTGCCGGCAAGCCTGTCGCCGTTGAGGGCGGTGTATTCGAGTTCGACGGCAGTGACCTTGCCGCTCTCGGCGATCACCCGCTTCGGCTGCAGCCAGTGACGGATGCTGACGCCATTGGCAGCGGCCAGATCCTGCTCGAACTCAGACGCATTCATGTGCTCCTGGCCGCGCCGGTAGCAGATCGTCACCTCCTCGGCGCCGAGCAGCTTCGACTGTACCGCGGCGTCGATGGCCGTCATGCCGCCACCGATGACGACGACGCGGCGACCAACCGGCAGGCCGGAGAGGTCGCTGGCCTGGCGCAGCTCGGCAATGAACTCGACCGCGTTGATGACGCCGTCAGCGTCCTCGCCATCGGCACGCAGCGCATTGACACCGCCAAGGCCCATGCCGAGAAACACCGCGTCGTAATTGCGGATCAGATCCGACAGCTGATAGTCGCGGCCGAGCGCCTTGCCGTTCTGGATGTCGATACCGCCGATCGCGGTCACGTAGTCGACTTCGGCCTGGGCGAAATCGTCGACGCTCTTGTAGGCGGCGATGCCGTATTCGTTGAGGCCGCCGGCCTTCGCGCGCGCCTCCAGGATGGTCACGTCATGGCCGTGGCGGGCGAGCCGGTGCGCGGCGGCAAGGCCGGCCGGCCCGGCGCCGACCACGGCGACCGTCTTGCCGGTCGGCTCGGCGCGCGGATAAAACTGCTTGTTCTCGCCCATGGCGACGTCGGTGGCGTAGCGCTGCAGGCGGCCGATCTGCACCGGCTTGCCTTCCGCCACCTCGCGCACGCAGACTTCCTCGCACAGCGTCTCGGTCGGGCAGACGCGGGCGCACATGCCGCCCAATATGTTCTGATCGAAGATGGTCTTGGCCGAACCGATCGGATTGCCGGTCGAGATCTGGCGGATGAACAACGGAATGTCGATCGAAGTCGGGCATGCATTCATGCACGGTGCGTCGTAGCAGAAATAGCAGCGGTCGGATTCGACCAGCGCCTCGTGGTGGTCGAGCGGCGGATGCAGGTCGGAAAAATTATCCGCATACTGGTCGGCCGAGAGCCTGCCGCCCGCAATGCCTTCCCTGAATTGGCCTTCTGGCATCGTCAGTTCCCCATGTTTTCTTTTGAGGAAGGCTAGCACGTTTTATTTTTTTATCAATTGGTCAATTTTCGGCGCAAGTCCCTGAAAAGGCTCGGCAATAATATGATTTTTTTACTCATATTATTGCGACTGCGGTCGGGCTTGCAGTGCGAGCGAAAGGCCAGGCTCAAGCTTGCGGCCATGGATGGCCCTGACCTCCTGCGCCACCAATTCCTGCAATCGCCACAGATTGCGGTCGCGGATGCCGAATGCTTCGAGATGGCTGACCGTGTTGTAGAGATATTCGGCGCCGGATCCGATATGCCCGCAGGCTCTGGCCAGCACGCTCGCCACTCTGTCCAGCGGCTGGTTCAGCGACGTTCCCCTGCCCTTCACGCCGACCCAGAAGCCGAGCGCGCGCAGCTTACCCTGCGGCGTATGCACTGGCAGCCAGCGAACCGTCTCGATGCTTTCATGGTCGCTGATCTCGCGCCGCAACAGCCTTTCGATCTGCGCCGGCTTCTCACCCTCCGGCAAGCGATAGATCACGCCGTTGCAGCGCCCGCCCCGCTCGAGCGCCATCATCAACCCAGGCTGCTCGGCGCTGCCGCGCCAGCGCACCATGTCGAGGCAGAAGGAGCGGTGCCAGCCGAAGGCCGTGGCGAGCTGTTGCTCGACCGACTCGAATTCCGGCTTCCAGATCAGCGACCCATAGGCGAACACCCATAACGGTCCCTCATCGGCTTCATTGGACAGTCGCAAGGCGAGGGTTCGAAAGTCCTCGTCGTTCATGTCTGTCCAGCTCGGGTCCGGACCGGGATCGGCCTCTTCCCGATGGCACAGTGCGACAAGCTCGGGCGTGAGCGACATCAAGCGCATGGACGACAACCCCTCATGACCGCAGAGAAATCGAAAACCGCTGGATGCGCAATCAGGGAACGCTTGGCACACACACCCATTGTTGTCCGGGCGGTGTCGGATTTCCGTCGTGAGGATCGTCCTATGATGGACGACGATCGATCCATGAAAGGTGAGGAGACCGAAAATGCCAAAAACCCCGATGCCCTTCTTCTGGTACGAATTGATGACATCAGATCTCGACGCCGCCGAGGCGTTCTACACCCAAGTGGTCGGCTGGACGGCGCAGCCCTTCGATAAGGCACTCGGCATGCCGCGCTACATCGTCATGAATGTCGGCGAACGTGGCGTCGGCGGCCTGATGACCTTGCCCGAGGATGCCGCCAAGATGGGCATGCCGCCTGCCTGGCTCGGCTATATCCACACCAGGGATGTCGATGCCGCAACTGCATCGCTGGAGAAAGCCGGCGGCACCGTTCACCGCCAGCCCGACGACATTCCGGGCGTCGGCCGCTTTGCCGTCGTCGCCGATCCGCAAGGCGCGACCTTCATGTTCCTGCAGCCGAACGGTCCCGACCAGCCTGTCGTGCCGGCCAGCACGCCGGGCCACATCGGCTGGCACGAGCTTTACACGTCGGACTGGAAAGCCGCGTTCGATTTCTATTCCGACCAGTTCGGCTGGGTCGACGCCGGCGATTTCGACATGGGCCCGATGGGCACGTACCAGACTTTTACGGCCGGCCCCGAATCCGGCGGCGGCATCATGAACAAGCCCGCGCAGATCCCGGTCCCGGTCTGGCAATTCTACTTCAACGTTGCGGCCATCGACGCGGCGGCCAAACGGGTCACCGACAATGGCGGCAAGATCCTGATGGGGCCGATGGAGGTCCCCGGCGGCAGCTGGATCGTGCAGTGCCAGGACCCGCAAGGCGCGCACTTCGCCTTGATGGCGCCAGTCCGCTGACGGCGATCGAACACCGCTGACACAAAGTGCGGGCTTTCATCGGACCACCGATGAAGGCCTCTCCCCCTGCCTGGCGCCGCCTCATTCCGGCGCCAGCACCGCAACCTTCAACTCAGCTTTTTTCGCGCCGCTGAACTGGACGGTGGCCGGGCCGGGCGCAAGCTTGAAGCGCACGCTCTTGCGGATGCCAGGGCATGTTTTCACGCCACTATAGCCCGCCGACTTGATGGCCTGGCCATCCTGGATGACATCGATCCAGGCCTCCCCCGAGAGACTTATCTGGATGGCTCCCTCGGATGGCACCTCCACGCTGGCGATGGCCCCGAAACTGTCTGATGCCGGCGCACGTTCGGGCGCTACCGCAAAACCGGCTTTCTCTACCGGCACCAGCGCCAGGTCCGCAGCCGCACCAACCGCCAGTGCCGCTCCGGACGGCGTTGCCGGTGCCGCGGCAAACAGGGTCTGCTCCCGCGTCACGGGCCACTTGAAGGCCTCACAGCCGGCGTCCTCGGCCATGGCAAAGCTGGTGCCTGCAAGAATTGCGAAGAGGCTGATGGCGACTTTTTTCATGGCAAAGGGAACCCACATTTCTAGAGTGGCCGCACTAATACAACCACAACGATATAAATGCAACCTTGGCGGGAAAAATATGAAGGGTCAAGCTGGGGACATTTTCAATCACCGATTGTTGACGCCAGGCCATGGGAAGTGAATGGTCCATTCCTGGGCGATAATCTATGGGCCGGACGGATTGAAAATGGAGTCATTATGAAGCTTTTCGAAAGCCTCTCCAGATACCAGCCGCAGGCGCTCGGCGTGTTGCGCATCATGACCGCGCTGCAGTTCATCGAGCATGGCAGCCAGAAACTGTTCAACTTCCCCGTCAGCGTCGATCCCCACGCCCTTTCCGGGCTGACCACGACTGCCGCCATCCTCGAATTCTCCGGCGGCATCCTGCTCGCGCTGGGCCTGTTCACGCGACCGGTGGCATTCCTTCTGGCCGGCGAAATGGCGATCGCCTATTTCATGGCGCACATGCCGCGCGACTTCTTCCCGGTCAACAATGGCGGCGATTCGGCGATCTCGTTCTGCTTCATCTTCCTCTATCT
>NZ_RZRO01000122.1:6538-17434 GCF_003997975.1 Mesorhizobium sp. M7A.F.Ca.US.005.03.1.1 | reverse complement strand
GCAGTTCGTACTCCGCTTCGCGCGCTTCCAGCGTGTAGTGGATCTGCTGCGTGATGAAGCGCGGCTG
Source organism: Mesorhizobium sp. M7A.F.Ca.US.005.03.1.1 (assembly GCF_003997975.1). Classification (NCBI taxonomy): domain Bacteria; kingdom Pseudomonadati; phylum Pseudomonadota; class Alphaproteobacteria; order Hyphomicrobiales; family Phyllobacteriaceae; genus Mesorhizobium; species Mesorhizobium sp. M7A.F.Ca.US.005.03.1.1. The sequence continues at coordinate 17,367 of NZ_RZRO01000122.1, read as the reverse complement.
ATGACGGCTGTCGCTGATGCCGAGCGCCTTCATCACCTGCCAGCCGGAATAGTTGGAGCAGCCGACATAGCGGATCTTGCCCTGGGCAACCAGCGTGTCGAGCGCGCCGATGGTTTCCTCCAGCGGCGTCACGCCATCCCATTCGTGCAGGAAATAGATGTCGATGACGTCGGTCTTGAGCCGCTTCAGGCTCTTCTCGCATTCCCGGATCAGGTGATGGCGCGACAGGCCTTCATCGTTTGGACCTTTGCCGATCCGCATCCGTGCCTTGGAGGCGATCAGCACGTCGCCCTTGCGCTTGCCGCCGAGCGCTTCGCCGATGATTTCTTCGGAAATGCCGTTCGAATAGACATTGGCGGTGTCGATGACATTGATGCCGGCGTCGATACAGAGATCGATCATCCGGCGCGCTTCGTCGAGATCGGTCTTGCCAACCGCCGAAAAAGCACCGGCGCCGCCGAACGTCATGGTCCCCATGGTCAGTGTCGATACTTTCAGGCCGGAACGGCCGAGGGTGCGGTATTCCATGTCGGTCCTCGCGATTGCATTGGGAAAGGGCTGGGGAGGGCGCCCGAAAGTGGCCGCTATTTGTAGGACAATTTGGGCGACGTGTCTCCATGCCAGCGCGGCGGATCGATCATGCCTGGCTGGACCGACGGCGGCGGTGACCATGCTCGCGCTGCAATAAAACCGTCATTGCAGGCCTATATGGAAGTCGGCTCAGGTGTTGCCGTTCCCGGGCTGTAGGCCGGGAGTTTGGGGCGCCGGACGTGGATCGACAGAGCTTGCAAGTGGAGCAGCCGATAATGACCGAGCTAAAACAGAATTCTCCGGCCAGGGATTGGCTTGAAGCCGAGCTCGCCGACACGCTTGACGAAGACTATGAGCTCGAAATGTCGGAGCCGGCGCTGTCGATGGAGATCGCCAAGATCTACAAGAACTCGCATCCGCCTTCGATCGATCGCATGCAGTATTTTCGCGACCTGATCACCCTGCAGTCCGAATTGATCAAGCTGCAGTCCTGGGTCGCCCACCACAAGAAGAAGCTGGTGGTGATCTTCGAGGGACGCGATTCGGCCGGCAAGGGCGGTGTCATCAAACGCATCACCCAGCGCCTCAACCCGCGCATCTGCCGTGTCGTCGCACTGCCGGCGCCGACGGAGCGCGAAAAGTCGCAATGGTATTTCCAGCGCTATGTCCCGTATCTGCCGGCCGGCGGCGAGATCGTGCTGTTCGACCGCTCATGGTACAACCGCTCGGGCGTCGAGCGGGTGATGGGCTTTGCCCAGCCCGATCAGGTCGAAGAATTCTTCCACGACGTGCCGGAATTCGAGCGCATGCTGGTCCGCTCGGGCATCACCGTGGTCAAATACTGGTTCTCGATCACCGACGAGGAACAGCAGATGCGCTTCCTGATGCGCATCCACGATCCGATGAAACAGTGGAAACTGTCGCCGATGGACCTGCAGTCGCGCGTGCGCTGGGAGCAGTACACCAAGGCCAAGGAAGAGACCTTCGCCCGCACCAACATCCCGGAAGCGCCCTGGTTCATCGTCGAGGGCAACGACAAGAAACGCGCGCGGCTGAACTGCATCGACCATCTGCTCAAGCAGCTGCCTTACGAGGAAGTGCCGCACGAGGAGATCACTTTGCCGGAGCGCGTCTTCAACCCCGAATACGAACGCCAGGTGCTGCCGCGCGAGCTCTACGTACCGGAGAAGTATTGAGGCAGACGAAGCTGCGATCTCCCCCACGAGGGGGGAGATTGGCTCTCCACCTTACGCCCGCTTGATGGTGACGTGCGTTGCGAGCGGGGTCGCCACCTGCTCGCTGCAGATATAGCCGAGCTTGAGCATGTCCAGGCCGGCAAAAAGGTTCTCGCCCGTGCCCAGCAGCACCGGCGCGATCGCCAGATGCATCTCGTCGATCAGTTTTTCCTGCAGATATTGCCGTATGGTGGCGACGCCGCCGCCGACCCGCACATCCTTGCCGCCAGCGGCAGCCTTGGCCTGTTCAAGAGCTGAATGGATGCCGTCGATGACGAAGTGGAAAGTGGTGCCGCCCTCCATCGTGATCGGTTCCCGCTTGTGATGGGTCAGCACGAAAACCGGCACATGATAGGGCGGGTTGTCGCCCCACCAGCCTTTCCAGCTGTCGTCAGGCCATTCGCCGCGGATCGGTCCGAACATGTTGCGGCCGAGGATCCAGGCGCCGACATTTTCGAAGCTGCGCGCCGCGAACGCCTCGTTGACGTCGGTGGTGCCGCCATCTTGTCCGAGCACCATCTCGCGGAAGGTGCGGGTGTCGACAAACCACTTGTGCAAGGATTCCCCACCGACGCCGAGCGGATTTTGCAGATCCTGATCGGGACCGGCGCCATAGCCGTCGAGCGATAGGGTGAAAGCGTTGACGCGAAGTTTGGACATGCGAGCCTCCTCGATAACCGATTGTGTTTTGCAAGCAGTTTTTTGTAACAAACCGATTGTGAATTGCAAGCGGTATTTTCAAGCTCAAACGAAGCCCACGCAACGGTCAAGTGGCCCTCGCTATGGATTCCCCGGCCAAGAGCCGGAAATTGGTATGGATGTCGAAGCGGATTGGCCGCCATTGCTCGCCGCGACCGGCCGTCGTCGCGAAGAGAAATTACCCCTTCAACATCTCCGCCACTTCGGGTGCGAAATAGGTCAGGATGCCGTCGCAGCCGGCGCGCTTGAAGGCGAGCAGCGATTCCAGCATTGCCTTCTCGCCGTCGATCCAGCCATTGGCGCCTGCCGCCTTGATCATCGAATATTCGCCTGACACCTGGTAGGCGAAGGTCGGCATCTGGAACTCGTCCTTCAGCCGCCGGATGATGTCGAGATAGGGCAGGCCGGGCTTGACCATCAGCATGTCGGCGCCCTCGGCGATGTCCTGTTCGGCCTCTCTCACCGCCTCGTCCGAATTGGCATGGTCGATGTAATAGGTCTTCTTGTCGCCCTTGAGCAGACCGGCGGTGCCCACCGCCTCGCGATAGGGTCCGTAGAAGGCCGAGGCGAATTTGGTCGCATAGGACATGATCGCCACGTCCTGAAAACCATTGGCATCGAGCGCGTCGCGGATGGCGCCGATGCGACCGTCCATCATGTCGGACGGTGCGATGATGTCGGCGCCGGCGGCCGCCTGGATGACTGCAGCGGCGGTCACCTGTTCCACTGTCTCGTCGTTGACGATGATGCCGTCGCGCAGGATGCCGTCATGGCCGTGGCTGGTGAATGGGTCGAGCGCTGCGTCGGTGATGATGCCGATCTGCGGTACCGCATCCTTGATCGCACGGGTGGCGCGGTTGATCACATTGTCGGGATCGAGGATGTGCGAGCCGGTCTGGTCGCGCAGCGAGATGTCCACATTGGGGAAGGTGGCGAGGGCGGGAATGCCGAGTTTTGCCGCGCGCTCTGCCTCCTTGACGGCGAGATCGATCGACAGGCGGAAGACGCCGGGCATGGCGGCGATAGGCTCGCGGATACCCTTGCCCTCGACGACGAAGATCGGCCAGATCAAATCGTCGACCGTGAGCCGGTTCTCCTGCACCAGACGGCGCGACCAGTCGGCCTTGCGCATGCGGCGCAGACGGCGGCTGCCGGTGATCTCGTCGACGCCGCGCGCGCCGGCGGGCTTTGCGGGGGTGAATTTGTTCATCGCCAGTACTCTCGTTCGGGCAGGCTTTTACCACGAGCTCCCGCCGCTGACCAATGCGGCACGATTGTGCCAGCGACCGGGTCGAGGCCTATTCGGGTTGCCCATTGCCTGACAGAATCTGTGCCGCGCCCCTGATGGCGACACGGAAAGCCTCGTCGAAGCCGACACCGCGCACCTGCCAGACGTAGGTCTTGCCGGCCATGACCAGCCGCCAGTCGGCGATCCAGCCCAGTTCCTTGTCGCTCCAGACGAGGCTGCCGTAAAGCGCCTGGTCGGCGCCGGCCCTCTTCGCCAGTGTGTCGAGCTTCGTCATCTCGGCATTGCGAAGCGCCTGATCGTCCAATCCGGCCTGCGACAGCTGCGCCACCGTGGGAAAAGTCACCTGCATGGCCAGCGGTACGGCGGCATTGCCGAACGATTCGCGCATCAGCATGCCACGGTCGTCCTCGGCATCGAGCGCGTAATGCGTTGTTCCGCGCTCGGTCGCCAAAAACACCGCCAGCCGTGGCCGCTCGGTCAGCCACGGCCTGCTGCCGAGCGAAGCCAGCACCGGGTCGATGTCAGCAGGCTTGTACTGGCAGTAGAGATTATGAGGCCGATCGTACGTGCCCTGGTCGTCATGGTTGGGAATGCCTTCCATGCGGTCGCGATAGTGGAAACTGGCGACGAAGGTGCCGGCTTTGTCGCGCAATGCCGTCATTTCAGGTTTCGCCGGCAGGCGCTGATCGCCGGAAACCCGCACCAGAACCGCGTCGAGGCAGCGCTTGAAGCCGGACTGGCGGTTCTTCTCGTACTTGCCGTTGACGATGGTCTGCGAGCTGTAGAGGTCTTCCAAAGTCCCCGCCATGACCGGGTGAACAGCCAAGCAGAGGCTCAGCCCGATTGCCACCGGCGCAAGGTGCGAAAATCGAGTCATAAACAATCGTCCCGTTCGAAGACCCACCAGGTACGCTGCAATGAACTCTACCCAGTTTTCCGTATTGCAGCTCCATTTTTAGCACTGGCTCCTGGTCCGGGCCAGAGCTTGCACCGGTGTCCTCGCCATTGACGCACCCATGCGCCACGCTTTAGCACTTCAGTCCCGGCGGCCGGGAGAGGGATTCTTTCACGATGGATTTTGGCGGAGGCGACGAGATCCGCTTCGAACATCTGGGCCGGGCCGGCGTCGTCACCTTGACGCGGCCGCAGGCGCTCAATGCCTTGACGCACCGCATGATCGGGGCGCTCGACGCCGCTCTTTCCGCCTGGGAGGCCGACCAGGGCATCGACGTCATCGTCGTCAAGGCAGAGGGCAGGGCCTTTTCGGCCGGCGGCGATATCCTGCATGTCTATGAGACAGGTCGGGCGGGAAAACCGCCGGTCGAGTTCTTCGCCGACGAATACCGGCTCAACGCCCGCATCAACAGCTACAAGAAGCCCTATGTCGCCCTGATCGACGGTATCGTCATGGGTGGCGGCGTCGGCATCTCCTTCCACGGCTCGCACCGGGTGATGACCGAGAATGCCCAGTTTGCCATGCCGGAAGTCGGCATCGGCTTCTTTCCGGATGTTGGCGCCAGCCACCTGCTGCCCGATCTCGGCGGCTCCTTCGGCATGTATCTGGCGCTGACCGGCAATCGCATTCGATATGGCGATGCGCTGTGGTCTGGGCTGGCCACCCATACCATCAAGGCCGAGGACCAGGCTGGCTTCCTCGACCGGCTGGCGTTGACCGGCGATCCGGAATCGGTGCTGCGCGGCTTCTTCGTGCAGGCAAGGCGAGAAACCGACAGGCCGACGCTGGAGGCGATTGTCCGTCATTTTTCGCAACCGTCCCTGAACCGCGTCATCGACAGCCTCGAGCGTGCGGCCGCCGCCGATGAGTTCGCGGCAAAGACGCTGGCGACGATCCGCACCCGCTCGCCGACTAGCCTGCGCGTCGCCTGGCGGCAGATCAGCGCCGGACTGACGCTGTCCATGGAAGCCTGCATGAAGATGGAGTTCCGCATCCTCAACCGGATGCTCGCCGGCCATGATTTCTACGAAGGCATCCGCGCTGCCATCATCGACAAGGGCTCGAAGCCGCAATGGCGGCCGGCAAGCCTCGCTGCGGTCAGCGAAGCGGATGTCGATGCCTATTTCGCTCCGCTCGGCGAACGGGAACTCCTGATATGAGCGAGGTGACCTCAAGGCGCATCGTTCTGCAGCCCTCCGGGGTGGAGGTGATCTTCGCCTGGTTCCAGCGCGTCATATCGGGCTACTGCCTGCTGTTCGGCATTCTCTACTGGATCAAGCTGATCGGCTTTTATCCGGGCACACTGTGGCGTTTCGACCTGATGCCCGTGCACTGGCAGGTCGCGGCGGTGGTGCTCGCCGTGTTCTTTCCCTTTGCCGCTGCCGGCCTGTGGATGCTGGCGTCCTGGGGCCCGGTGATATGGTTCATTTGCGCGGTGACCGAGACGGTCATGTACGCCGGCTTTCCCGAGTTGTTCGGCCACCGCTTGCTGATTGTCGTCTCGCATGCGGCGGTGGCGGTGCTCTATATCGTCTTTCGCGTCGTCATCTACCTGCAGAAGCGCCCGGTCCGCCACTAAGCCGTGAACCCATTGGCGGCCCGGCTGTCGCCTCGAATGAGCCCTGCAATCGTTGCCGAAATCTTTAGGTTAATTATCCTTGCTCGGGTGACCGTTCGTTAAGCCTCTTCCGAAACCCCTTACCGGTAAGCTCTTGTTAGCCCTAGCGTTTAAGTCGAATTTTATGAGTATTCGATAGTGTCGCGATCAAGGTGAAAAACAAAAAATCACCAGGGCGACAAACGAGAGGCAAAGACAATGATCAATTCGCGTCCGGCGGCGAAGACCGCCAACGTATCCGACGATCGCCGTGAGGCTATCCGTTCCCTGTACATGGAATCGCTGCAGCTTGTTGAACGGCTGCACCGCCGCCTGCTTGATGTGATCAAAGACGAATTCGACCGCAACGGCCGTTCCGACATCAATGCCATCCAGGCACTGCTGCTGTTCAACATCGGCAATTCCGAACTGACCGCCGGCGAGCTGCGCTCGCGTGGCTACTATCTCGGCTCGAACGTCTCCTACAATCTGAAGAAGCTGGTCGATCTCGGCTTCATCAACCATCAGCGCTCGCGCATCGACCGCCGTTCGGTCCGTGTCTCGCTGACGCCGAAGGGCAATGAGGTGGCCGAGGTCGTCGCCGGCCTCTATGAGCGTCATGTCGGCTCGATCGAACAGGTCGGCGGCATCAACACCGATGAGTTCAAGCAGATGAACCGCGCTTTGCAGCGGCTCGACCGCTTCTGGAACGACACCATCGCCTACCGGATGTAAGGATGTAAGACATCCGCCGCATCGGATCCGGCCCGCGCCACAGAAGCGCGGCCGAAATATCGACCTTCAGTCAGGGCCGGTGCCGAGAGGCATCGGCCTTTCTTTGATTTGGCTGGTCATTGCACCGCGTGGTCGATCGCCGATCGATACCCAAAAAGCACGGTCCGTTCTTTTCGGAATGCTGGCCGGTCGGATTTGGCCGCAAGGCCACGTTGCCGCCATATTCCAATGGAACCGAGAATGGCAGTGATGCTGTGGTGAAGGCCATGCGTTCACCCGCAGCCCGTATCGCGCCTGTGCATTGTCACACCAAGCTGATACGGACCATGGTTGGCTAATTGTTAAGATTGCCAATTTTACAGTGCGGGCGAGATCGCCCGGTGATCAACGCAGCAAGTGATCGAACTGCTACCAATGTCTGGAACGTCCATGAAAACCAGCCGTCGTTTTTTCCTGTCCGGAGCCTCCGCGCTCGCAGCCGCGGTGGTCGCCGGCGGCGCCAATGCGCAGGATGTGATCGGTGATATCCTGAAATCCTCGGCGCGCGGCAATTGGGACGACCAGTTCGACGCCCGCGCCAGCGAGGGTGGCAAGGTGGCCTCGACGCTGCCGATCTTCAGCCCGCAGACCGTTGCCTTCACGGAACAGGCGGTCGGGCAATACCAGAACATTGTCGGGCAGGGTGGCTGGGTCGAGGTTCCCGCGACCAAGAAGCTGCAGCTTGGCGTCGATGATCCCGATGTGGTGCCGTTGCGCAAGCGGCTGATGGTTTCCGGCGACCTGTCGCAGAGCGCCGGCATTTCGACGGCTTTCGATTCCTATGTCGACTCGGCAGTCAAGCGCTTCCAACTGCGTCACGGCCTGCCGGCTGATGGCTCGATGGGCAAATACACCTATGCGGCGATGAACGTTTCGGCGCAGATCCGGCTTGGCCAGTTGCAGACCAATCTGCAGCGGCTGCGCGAGAAGGCCGGCACGCTGGGCAGCCGCTACGTGCTGGTCGACATTCCGGCAGCCCAGGTCGAAGCGGTCGAGAACGACCGCGTCGTGCTTCGCCACACCGCGATCGTCGGCAAGATCGATCGCCAGACGCCGATCGTCAATTCCAAGATCACCGAGATCATCGTCAATCCATACTGGAACGCGCCGGTCTCGATCGTGCGCAAGGACATCATTCCGCTGATGCGGAAAAATCCCGATTATCTCAAGAACAGCCACATCCGCCTGTTCGCGCCCGATGGCAGCGAAGTCGATCCGATGAATGTGGACTGGTCGACCGACGACGCCGCCAAGTACCGGTTCCGCCAGGATCCCGGCTCGGAAAACGCCATGGCTTCGGTGAAGATCAATTTCCCGAGCCCTGACGGCGTCTACATGCACGACACGCCGCAGCAGAGCCTGTTCGGCAAGATGTTGCGTTTCGATTCCTCGGGCTGCGTGCGCGTGCAGAATGTGCGCGACCTCGTCACCTGGATCCTGCGCGACACGCCCGGCTGGGACCGCCAGCATTTCGAGGCGGCGATCAAGACCGGTGAAAACACGCCGATCCAGGTCACCAATCCGGTGCCGGTCCACTTCCTCTATCTCTCGGCCTGGTCGACCGGTCCGGGCGTGGTGCAGTTCCGCGACGACGTCTACGCGCTTGATGGCAACAACGAGCTGCAGATCACGTCCGCGCTTTAAATATTTGATTTCTATTTAAAAAGGCCGCCTCTCAGGGCGGCCTTTTTCATTGATTGGGTGCCGCGGCGTTTTTCACGGGAGGGCGGCTGGACGGATCGGCCGGCTTTGCGCATGGTCGGCGGGAAAGCCTGGAACCGGACCATGGAAGTCGCTGTCTTCATTCTGGTCGTGCTCGTCTTCGTGGCGCTTTCCGGCGCGCTGGTTCGCCTGGTGCGGGTGCCGTTGCCGGTGCTGCAGATTGCGATCGGTGCCGCGCTCGCCTGGCCGGTGCGCGGCATCCATGTCGAGATCAATCCGGAACTGTTCCTGCTGGTGTTCATTCCGCCGCTGCTGTTCGGCGATGCCTATGGCGCACCGAAGCGTGAACTGATGGCGCTGCGCGGACCGATCCTGGATCTGGCCATAGGGCTGGTCTTCTTCACCATCGTCGGCTTCGGCTACGCCTTGCATTGGCTAGTGCCGAGCATCCCTCTGGTGGTCGCTTTTGCGCTTGCCGCGGTGCTGTCGCCGACCGACGCGGTGGCCGTGTCCTCGATCGTCGACAGGAATGTCGTCCCGGCGCGGCTGATGCACATTCTCGAAGGCGAGTCGCTGCTCAACGACGCTTCAGGCCTCGTCATGTTCCGCTTCGCCGTCGCAGCAGTGCTGACCGGCAGCTTTTCCCTTGCCGCGGCTTCGCTCAGTTTTCTCTATGCCGTGGCGATTGGCATCCTGATCGGCGTCGCGGCACTGTTCGTTGCCGCCAAGCTGCTGCAATTGCTCAACCGGATCGGCGGCGTGCCGGCCGAAGCGCAGGTGCTGGTGATGGTTCTGCTGCCCTTCATCGCCTATCTCGGCGCCGAGCATGTCGGAGCGTCCGGTATTCTGGCGGCTGTTACCGCCGGCCTGCTCACCGGCGGCTCCGGCGTGTTTCGCTTCCTCGGCGTCTCGGCCCGCATGCAGACGATGTCGCTGTGGACGACGCTTTCCTTCGTTTTCAACGGTGCTCTCTTCATCGTGCTCGGCCTGCAGCTTCCCGACATCATCCGCCATGTGCCGCCGGAACTCATGAGCCTGCACCCGATTATCCAGCCGATCGCGACCGTCGTGGCGCTGACGCTGTGCCTGATCGCGTTGCGCTTCCTGTGGATATGGGTAGGCGATCTCGCAGCCGGCATCGCCGCACGTCTGGGCAAGCGCAAGGTGGAGCCGTTCGGGTTGCGCGTGCGGCTCGCCGGTTCGGTGGCCGGCGTGCGCGGCGCCATCACGCTGGCCGGCATATTGTCGCTGCCGCTCGCCATGCCGGACGGCTCGCCGTTCCCGGCACGCGATCTGGTCATTTTCCTGGCCGCCGGCGTCATCATCTGTTCGCTGGTCTTCGCCAGTCTCGCTCTGCCGACGATCGCCAGGGGGCTGGTCGAGCCGGGTGAGGATGCCGGCGCCGCCGAGGAGCGGCTGGCGCGTGTCGGCGCCGCCAAGGCGGCAATCGCGCGCATCGAGAGCATCGCCGGAGCCGCAGATGATGAGGGAGGCGAGGTGCCCGGCGCCAGGCTTGCCGCCGCCGACAGCATCGTCGCCGGGTACCGGCGCCGCATCGCCGCCTCGGACGAAGCCGATGAGGCCCGCGCCGAGGCGCGTGAAGCCGGAAGGCTGGAGCTCGAATTGAGATTTGCGGGCATCGAAGCCGAGCGCGAAGCCGTGCGCGCCATGTTTCGCAGCGGCGAGATCAACGACCATACGTCGCAGGCGCTGTTTACCGAGATCACGCTCACCGAGGCATTGCTGAGGGGCCGGAAGGCGAGGAAATAACGACGCGCGGGCCTGGCTGGCGCAATCCGGCCAGCAAATTTCGCGTGGCAAACGTGGCGGGGCGGAAACAACTGTGTTAATGGCGCCGCGTGCAGGTTGCCCAAAAGTGTACAGCGGTTTGGGCAACGACATGCATAAACAAAATTGCCCCCGAACCCCGAGGATTTCAGGCCATGGCAACAGCAGCGGCAGTGTCGAACAAATTCGAATCCTTCTTCGAAACCACGCTGGCCGACGCCGATCCGGAGATTTTCGGCGCCATCCGCAACGAACTCGGCCGCCAGCGCCACGAGATCGAGCTGATCGCCTCGGAAAACATTGTTTCCCGCGCGGTGCTTGAGGCGCAGGGCTCGATCA
>NZ_RZRO01000122.1:0-6528 GCF_003997975.1 Mesorhizobium sp. M7A.F.Ca.US.005.03.1.1 | reverse complement strand
GCCGAGGGCTATCCGGGCAAGCGCTACTACGGCGGCTGCCAGTTTGTCGACGTGGCCGAGGAACTGGCCATCGAGCGCGCCAAGAAGCTGTTCGGCTGCAACTTCGCCAATGTCCAGCCGAATTCCGGCAGCCAGATGAACCAGGCCGTCTTCCTGGCGCTCTTGCAGCCGGGCGACACGTTCATGGGCCTCGACCTCAATTCCGGCGGCCATCTGACCCACGGTTCGCCGGTCAACATGAGCGGTAAATGGTTCAAGGTCGTCTCCTATGGCGTGCGCCAGGACGACCATCTGCTCGACATGGATGCCATCGAGAAGACCGCGCATGAAACCAAGCCGAAGCTGATCCTGGCCGGCGGCACCGCCTATTCCCGCGTCTGGGACTGGAAGCGTTTTCGCGAGATCGCCGACGCGGTCGGCGCCTATCTGATGGTCGACATGGCGCACATCGCCGGGCTGGTCGCCGGCGGCGTGCATCCGTCGCCGCTGCCGCATGCCCACGTCGTGACGACCACGACGCACAAGTCGCTGCGCGGCCCGCGCGGCGGCATGATCCTGTGCAATGACGAGGACATCGCCAAGAAGATGAATTCGGCGGTGTTCCCCGGCCTGCAGGGCGGCCCGCTTATGCATGTCATCGCCGCCAAGGCGGTTGCCTTCGGCGAAGCGCTGAAGCCAAGCTTCAAGGTCTATGCCGAGAGCGTCGCCGCCAACGCCAAGGCGCTCGCCTCCAGCCTCAAGGAAACCGGTCTCGACATCGTCTCCGGCGGCACAGACAACCATCTGATGCTGGTCGATTTGCGTCCGAAGAACGCCACCGGCAAGCGCGCCGAGGCGGCGCTGGGCCGCGCCAACATCACGTGCAACAAGAACGGTATTCCGTTCGACCCGGAAAAGCCTTTTGTCACCTCGGGCGTGCGTCTCGGCACCCCGGCCGGCACCACGCGCGGCTTCGGCCAGGCCGAATTCCGGGAGATCGGCAAGCTGATCGCCGAAGTGCTGGATGGTCTCAAGGTCGCCAATTCCGACGAGGGCAATGCCGCCGTCGAAGCAGCGGTCAAGGCCAAGGTCGTGGCGCTGACCGATCGCTTCCCGCTCTATCCCTATCTCGGCTGACGCGATAGGAAGTTTTGCCGCCTGCTGCAACGACAAGCGTCGTTTCAGCAGGCCGGGGCGACCGGCAGGAGCCTTGATGATGCGACCATTTCGTTTCGCCGACCTTGGCGCCGTTGGCGCTCTGGCTGCTTTGATCGCCGGGCCTTTCCCCGGCAACGCCTTGGCGCAAACCGCCCCTGCTCAAGCCGCGCCCGCGCAACCCGCTCCTGCGCAACCCGCACCTCAGCCCGAGCCCCCGGCGCCCGCCCAGACGGCACCCAAGCTCGAAACCTTTGGCAGATGGTCGACCCTGGTCGACGAGGTCGACACCGGTGAGGATCTGCGCAAGACCTGCGCGGCCTCGACCGCCTTTATCGGCGCTGGCGGCGAGAGCGGCGTTCTGACGCTCATCATCACGAACGGTGATGCACTGCCGCCGGATGCCTACCCGTCCGTAACGATCGCCGTCGACAACAAGGCCTTGCCGGCCGGCAAGTCGGTTGCCGCCACTTTCGGCGACGACAAGGGCCGCGTCACTGCCAAGCTCCATTCCGATGGCGCCGTCAACGGCCGGCTCAGCTGGACCGTCGACAACCAGTCCAAGACCAGCCTGGCGCTCCTGCGCGCCATGCGCCGGGCATCGGTGCTTGACGTCTCCTTCGGCGATGCGCCGGTTGGAAGCATATCCATGGACGGCTTCACCAAGGCCTATCGTAGTCTCGGCGCATCGTGCGGGTTTCCGACCGCCGACGTTGCTCCCTGAAGACATCGGTACGCTGTGCGGCTGCTGGCGAGGCTGGCAATCCTGCTTGCGCCTCGCTATCTCTGAAGGGCGAGGGAGCTGTTGGCGACACTTTGCCATCGCTGCAAAAACCTCTAAGCCTTTCGCTTCACCAGATTCGCCAACCAAAGGCTTCTCCATGCGCTGTCCCTATTGCCAGTCGGAAGATACGCAGGTGAAGGATTCGCGCCCCGCCGAGGATGGCGCGGCGATCCGCAGGCGGCGCGTCTGCCCCGATTGCGGCGGCCGTTTCACCACCTTCGAGCGCGTGCAGTTGCGCGACCTCGTCGTGGTCAAGAAATCGGGCCGCAAAGTGCCCTTCGACCGCGACAAGCTGTTGCGCTCGGTGGAGATCGCCGTGCGCAAGCGCAATGTCGATCCCGAGCGTATCGACCGCGCGGTGACAGGCATCGTGCGCCAGCTCGAAAGTTCCGGCGAGACAGAGGTTGCTTCGGGAGAAGTCGGCCGCCTGGTCATGGAAGCACTGAAGTCGCTCGACGATGTCGCCTATGTCCGTTTCGCCTCGGTCTACCGCAATTTTCGCGAGGCCAAGGATTTCCATGAATTGCTGGGCGAGCTCAAGGGCGACGAAGTCAAGGGTGAAGAGGAAGCCAGCTGAGCATGACTGCAAGCGAACAGGCCGCCCTTGATCGCCGCTTCATGGCGGCGGCACTCAGACTGTCGCGAAAAAATGCCGGGCGCACCGCGACCAACCCGTCTGTCGGTACGCTGATCGTACGCGATGACGGCAATGGTCCGATGATCGTCGGCACCGGCGTCACCGCTGTCGGCGGCCGTCCGCATGCCGAGACCGAGGCCCTGGCCGAGGCCGGCGACCTCGCGCGCGGCGCCACCGCCTACGTCACGCTGGAACCTTGCGCCCACCACGGCCGCACGCCACCTTGCGCCAATGCGCTGGTCAATGCGGGCGTTGCGCGGGTCGTCGGTGCCGCCAGCGATCCCGATTCGCGCGTGTCCGGCAAGGGTTATGCGATCCTGCACGCGGCCGGTGTCGAGGTGGTCGAGAAGGTGCTGGCGGCGGAAGCTGCCGAGCAGATGGCCGGCTATTTGATTCGATCGTTGAGAAAACGCCCGGAAGTGATTCTCAAGCTTGCGCTTTCCAGCGACGGCAAGATCGGCAGGGAAGGTGACGGGCAGGTGTCGATCACCGGCGATATCGCGCGCCGAGAAGTGTATCTGATGCGGGCTGAGGCGGACGCCATACTGGTTGGTATCGGCACCGCCCTTGAGGATGATCCGGCCCTGACGGTGCGTTTGCCGGGGCTTGAGAACCGTTCGCCTGCCCGCATCGTGCTCGACCGCCAGCTCAGGTTGCCGGAGGCCTCGAAGCTGGTTTCGGGCGTCGACCGGGTACCGCTCTATATCGCCGCCTGCCTGGAGGCCGATCCGCTGCGGCGCGCAGCACTCGAACGCGCCGGCGTGCGCTTCATCGGCACCGAGACGCACGAGGGCGGCGTAGCCTTGCCGGAATTACTTGAGGACCTGGCCGCGCTCGGCATGGCCAGCGTGCTGGTCGAGGGCGGCGCCAGGGTGGCGAGCGCTTTCCTGGCCGACGGGCTGGTCGACCGCATCGTGCTGTTCCAGGGACCGGATGCAATCGGCGACGACGGCATTGCATCGCCGATCGACGCCGACCATATCCCGGCAGGATTTCGCAAATTGCGCGACATGCGCTTTGGCGAAGACAGCTACGCCGAGTGGATAAGAGACCTTTAGGGATCAACACCGATGTTTACCGGAATTGTCACCGATGTCGGCACTGTCGCGTCCGTCAAGCCGCTCAGGGAAGGGGTGGGGCTCCGCATCGACACAGCCTATGACCCGCAGACCATCGCCATCGGCGCCTCGATCTCCTGCGGCGGCGTCTGCCTGACGGTCACGGCCTTGCCCGACAGCGTTTCGAATGCACGCTGGTTCGAGGTTGAAGCATGGGAGGAAGCCTTGCGGCTGACCACGGCCTCGGGCTGGAAATCCGGCACCAAAGTCAATCTGGAGCAGGCGCTGAAGATCGGCGACGAACTCGGCGGCCACATCGTTTCGGGCCATGTCGACGGCATGGCCGAGATCATCGAGCGCAAGGATGAGGGCGATGCCGTGCGCTTCACGCTGGAGGCGCCGCGCGACCTGGCGAAGTTCATTGCGCCCAAGGGATCGGTCGCGCTCGACGGCACCTCGCTCACCGTCAACAAGATCGAAGGCGCGCGCTTCGACGTGCTTTTGATCCACCACTCGCTGACCGTGACCACCTGGGGCGAGCGCAAGGTCGGCGACCGCGTCAATCTCGAGATCGACACCATGGCGCGTTATGCGGCGCGGCTGGTCGAGGCGACGAAAGAGGGGCTTTAAGTGCTGCTGGCCTCGACTTAATCAGTTTTAATCGCTATGATTAGATCTGATTGTGAGGCTCTGATGGATACAAAAGTAATCACCGCTCACGTTCCGCTGCCGCTGGCTGAAAAGGTAGATCAACTGGCTGCCCGCCTTGAGCGCCCACGCGGCTGGATCGTCAAACAAGCTCTTTCCGCGTGGGTGGATTTGGAGGAGGAGCGCCGACGGCTCACGCTTGAAGCAATGGCCGATGTCGACGCAGGACGGGTCATCGATCACCAGGCCGTGCAGGCGTGGGCTGAGAGTCTTGGTACCGACAAGCCACTGCCGGTGCCTCGTTGATGGAGTTGAAATGGACCAACAAGGCTTTGTCCGACTTGGTCCGGCTACATGATTTTCTCGTGCTAGCAAATGGCCCGGCGGCCGCACGTGCCGTGCAGTCGCTTATTGCCGCGCCGGCACGGTTGGTCGAATATCCGCGCATCGGTGAGAGACTGGAAGAGTTCGAACCACGAGAAGTGCGTCGCATTTTGGTAGGCAGCTACGAAATTCGTTACGAGATACAGAACACGACAATTTCTGTGTTGCGCCTGTGGCATACGCGAGAGGATCGATAGGACAGGAGTCCATCCAGCAATCTTCCGCTTGCGATGAACCCGGCTTCGGCCTAAGTCACCGGCAACTCCCCGGAGACTTTTATGGCTGGTACATCCCAACACGGCAAAGCCTTCATTCGTCCGAAGGCGAAGGCGCATCTGCTCATTGTCGAAGCGCGCTTTCATGACGACCTTGCCGACGCGCTGCTCGATGGCGCGACAAGCGCGCTCGATGAGGCGGGCGCGACTTATGACGTCGTCACCGTTCCAGGTTCGCTGGAGATCCCCGCGGTGATCACCTTTGCACTGGACGGCGCGACGGAAGGCGGCACACATTATGATGGCTTTGTCGCGCTCGGCACCGTCGTCCGCGGCGACACCTATCATTTCGACATTGTCGCCAATGAATCCAGCCGCGCGCTCATGGATTTGAGCGTGCAGGACTCGGTCTGCATCGGCAACGGCATCCTCACCACCGAGAATGACGCCCAGGCCTGGACTCGCGCCAAGCGCTCGGAAGGCGACAAGGGCGGCTTTGCCGCGCGTGCGGCGCTGACCATGATTGCCCTCAAGGAACAATTGGGAGCGCGATCGTGAGCGAACCCGCTTCGCCCGGGCAGCCCGCGATGCGCCACGCCAACAAGCGCGGCGCTGCCCGTCTGGCCGCCGTGCAGGCGCTCTATCAGATGGATGTCGCCGGCAGCGGTGTCTTCGAGATCACCGCCGAGTACGAGGCGTTTCGCCTTGGCAAGGAAGTCGACGGCGCGCTCTATCGCGAGGCCGATGCGCAATGGTTTCGCGCTATCCTGGCGGGTGTCGTCGAGAACCAGAAGACCATCGATCCGATCATCCGCCAGGCGCTGACCGAGGACTGGCCGCTGTCGCGGCTCGATTCGACGCTGCGCGCCATCCTGCGCGCCGGCGTCTACGAACTGATGAAGCGCGAGGATGTCCCGGTCGCCGTCATCGTCTCCGAATATGTCGACATCGCCAAGGCCTTCTACGAGGAAGACGAGCCGAAGCTGGTCAATGCCGTGCTCGACCGTGTGTCACGCCGGGTGCGTGGCGAGGGGCGCGGCAAGGACGCATCATGACGGCAATCGCCGTCGAGGCAGGCAGCGAGGCGCGCCGCACGGCGCTGATCCTGGCCGCATCGCAGGCGATCATCGGCTCGGCGGCCCCCATCGCCATCTCCGTGGGCGCGCTGGCCGGGCAATATCTGCTTGGCCCCGACAAATCATTGGCGACAGCGCCGATCACCGGCTTCAACATCGGCGTGGCGCTCGGCGCGCTGCCTGCAGCGGCCATCATCCGCAGAATGGGCCAGCGCGGCGGCTTCATGACCGGAACGATCGTCACGGCGCTTGGCGGCCTCGTCGCCACGCTTGCGCTTTTTCAAGGGAGCTTCTGGCTGTTTGCCTTTGGCTTGCTCACGATCGGTGTCGGCGGCGCCTTCGTCCAGCAGTTCCGCTTCGCCGCCGCTGACAACGCACCGCCGGAATTCAAGGCGCGCGCCATCTCCTTCGTGCTGGCCGGCGGCATCGTCACCGCTATCCTCGGGCCGCAGATTGTCATCTTCACCCGCGAATCGCTGGCGCCGGTCATGTTTGCCGGTTCGTTCGTGTCCATCCTGCCGCTGGCCGCCGTCGGCGCCATCATCCTGTCCTTCCTGCGGCTGCCGGCGAAAGCATCCGGCAAGGTGGAGAT
>NZ_RZRO01000121.1:0-18320 GCF_003997975.1 Mesorhizobium sp. M7A.F.Ca.US.005.03.1.1 | reverse complement strand
GCCCACTTGGTTCCATCACATTAGCGTTCACGCAGATAGGGTCGTCACCGGACTGCAAAAAAGCCCGGGCGCGAGCGCCCGGGCCTCAAATTCAAAATCAATCTGTTGTCCGGTCAGTTCATCGTCGGGATGACGAATTCGGCACCGTCCTTGATGCCTGCCCGCGCGACCGCAGCCGAAGGCGAGGACGCGCAACCAGGAAATCGTCCGGTCAGTTCATCGTCGGGATGACGAATTCGGCACCGTCCTTGATCCCGGACGGCCAGCGCGAGGTCACCGTCTTGGTCTTGGTGTAGAAACGGAACGCGTCCGGGCCGTGCTGGTTGAGGTCGCCGAAGGAAGACGCCTTCCAACCGCCGAAGGTGTAGTAGGCGATCGGCACCGGGATCGGCACATTGATGCCGACCATGCCGACCTGGACACGGCTTGCGAAATCGCGCGCGGCATCGCCGTCACGGGTGAAGATGGCGACGCCATTGCCCATCTCGTGGTCGTTGGCGAGCTTGATCGCGCTCTCATAGGTCGGCGCGCGCACAACCGACAGCACCGGCCCAAAGATCTCTTCCTTGTAGATGCGCATGTCCGCGGTGACGTTGTCGAACAGGCAGCCGCCCATATAGTAGCCGTCTTCATAGCCCTGCATGGAGAAGCCGCGGCCGTCGACGACCAGCTTGGCGCCTTCCTTGACGCCGGTGTCGACATAGCCCTTGACCCGCTCCAGGGCTTGGCGCGTCACCAGCGGGCCGAAATCGGCGGAAGAGTCGGTCGAAGGACCGACCTTCAGGCTTTCGACGCGCGGGATCAGCTTTTCCATCAGCCGGTTGGCGGTGTCGTTGCCGACCGGGACGGCAACCGAGATCGCCATGCAGCGTTCGCCGGCCGAGCCGTAGCCGGCGCCGATCAGCGCGTCGACCGTCTGGTCCATGTCGGCATCGGGCATGATGATCATGTGGTTCTTGGCGCCGCCGAAGCACTGCACGCGCTTGCCGGCGGCCGTGCCGCGCGAATAGATGTAGTGGGCGATCGGCGTCGAGCCGACAAAGCCGATGGCCTTGATGTCGGGATCGTCGAGGATGGCGTCGACCACGTCCTTGTCGCCATTGACGACATTGAGGATGCCCGCCGGCAGGCCAGCTTCGAGGAACAGTTCGGCGATGCGCATCGGCACGCCCGGATCGCGCTCCGAAGGCTTCAGGATGAAGGCGTTGCCGCAGGCGATGGCCGGCGCGATCTTCCACAGCGGGATCATTGCCGGGAAGTTGAACGGTGTGATGCCGGCGACGACGCCGAGCGGCTGGCGCATCGAATAGACGTCGATGCCGGGGCCGGCGCCGTCGGTGAATTCACCCTTCATCATGTGCGGCGCGCCGATGCAGACTTCGACCACTTCGAGGCCGCGCTGGATGTCGCCCTTGGCGTCGGCGATCGTCTTGCCGTGCTCGCGCGCCAGGATGTCGGCCAGTTCGTCATAGTCGCGGGCGACCAGTTCGAGAAACTTCATCAGCACGCGCACGCGACGCTGCGGGTTGGTTGCGGCCCATTTCGGCTGCGCAGCCTTGGCGTTCTCCACCGCAGCGCGCAGTTCCGCCTGTGATGCCAGCGCCACCGTGCCGCGCACGGAGCCATCCATCGGCTGCATGACATCCTGCTTGCGGCCGCTGGTCCCGGCGACATGCTTGCCGCCGATGAAATGACCATAATCGATCATGATTTCTCTCCCTTGTTTGTGATGCTGCATTGTCCGCCTTTGGCCGGCGGATGGCAACGCGACGGAGAACGCAACCGTTGTGCGGAAAGTAGATAGCGGTTGACGGACGAGCATCAATTCTCGCAAATGCGGAGACCCGTCTGATAGCAGCAGGGATTGAGAGATTGAGTTCCCACCACAGGACGCGGCGTCAGCGATTGTCATCTGGACCATCCCCATGAACTGGGATGACGTCCGCATCTTCCTTGCCGTGGCGCGTGCCGGCCAGATCCTTGGCGCCGCCAAACGGCTGGAGCTCAACCACGCCACCGTCTCACGCCGCATCGCCGCACTCGAGGATGCGCTGCGGACAAAGCTGTTTCGCCGGCTGACCACCGGCAGCGAGCTGACTCCCGCCGGCGAGCGCTTCCTCGACATTGCCGAGCGCATGGAGGGCGACATGATCGCCGCGCGCTCGACCATATCAGGCGAAGGCGACGATGTTTCCGGCACGGTGCGCATCGGCGCCCCGGACGGTTTTGGCGTTGCCTTCCTGGCCAAGCGCCTTGGCGCGCTGACCGCCCTGCACCGCGAGCTGACGATCCAGCTGGTGCCGGTGCCGCGCTCCTTCTCCCTGTCGCGCCGCGAGGCGGACATCGCCATCACTGTCGAGCGGCCGACCGAAGGCCGGCTGGTGGCGGGAAAGCTGGTCGACTATTCGCTCGGCCTGTTTGCCTCGCGCGCTTATGTCGATGCCAATGGTCTGCCCAAAACAGCGGCCGAACTCGGCCAGCACACCCTTATCGGCTATGTGCCGGATCTCATTGTCAGCCCTTCGCTCGACTACGCGGCCGAATTCAGCGCGGACTGGCGCACCAGTTTCGCCATCTCCTCGGCGCTCGGCCAGGCCGAAGCAGTGCGCTCGGGCGCCGGCATCGGCATCCTGCACACCTTCGTCGCCCGCTCGATGCCGGAATTGGTGCCGGTCGATGTAGTCGCGCCGATCCGCCGCGCCTACTGGCTGGTCTATCACGAATCGGTCAGGCCGCTGCGCCGCGTTCAGATCGTCGCCAGCTTCATCACCAAGATGGTGGAGCGGGAGCGGAACCTGTTCGTCTGAGGCATGTCGCCCAAAACTGATCTCGGTTTTGGGCGAACGACATGCATAAACTAAGACGCTAAAGCGCATCGCATGAATCCGATCAAACGCGATACGCTTTGGCCGTGCCGCCTTTTCCTTGCCACAAAACCGGCCAGTGTGGCATCAGGCGTGCGGTCGCCGGCCACGGGCAGGTCGCCGGGTGGGGAACCTTTCAGAAAGCTGGCGCGGATAGACATGCGAGCCGTTCTTGCCATCCTGCCGCTGCTTTTCGTTTCCGCTTGCGCCAATCCGTGGACGAAGGTTCCGGAGGCCGAACTGCCCAAACCGATCCGCTACGCCATGGCGCGGCCTTCGCCTTTCGTCTTCGGCAATTATTGCGGCCCCGGCACCCGCACCGGCGATCTATCGGCCCGGCCGGCCGACCGCCTCGATGCGGCCTGCCAGACGCATGATGCCTGCTACATCGCCCGCCACAACCATTGCGACTGCGACGGCGCCCTGGTCGCCTCGGCGAAAGCGATCCGTGACGACAACGCAACGCCGCGCAAGATGCGCGGCGAGGCCGAACTGCTGATCGCCACCTTCGCCATTCCCGTCTGCAAGGTCTTCCCGCAGGGCTTCATGCCGCCGCGCGATCCGGCGCAATTGAGCGCCCTGAAGACCGGAGCGGCCGGGTGAAGGGTCGCGCATTCATCGCCGTCGTTCTGTTCGGGCTGGCTGTCCTTGCCGGCTGTGCCGGCACTGGCCGCAATGCCTGCGATCTCCTGCAAGGCCAAAGCGCTTGCGCGCGACCCGCGCTCTCCGCGGAGACAGCTGGGCCACGGATCGCCGCCGCGCAGTTTTTCGGCGACGCCGGCACCAGCGACTACGAAAAACGCTTCCTGGCGCTGCTCGCCCGCCATCAGCTTGGCGCCATGGACCGAGCCAACGGCACCGGCCTTTTCGGCCACGACCGCTATGAAATCCGCAACAGCAATTTCCAGGCGACCTACCGGACGCTGCAAAAACTGGCCGGGCCGGTCGCCGAAACGCATCTGCCGCCGGCCGACGCCAACAGCGGCGAGGGTCATTT
The DNA here is from genome assembly GCF_003997975.1 of Mesorhizobium sp. M7A.F.Ca.US.005.03.1.1. NCBI lineage: Bacteria > Pseudomonadati > Pseudomonadota > Alphaproteobacteria > Hyphomicrobiales > Phyllobacteriaceae > Mesorhizobium > Mesorhizobium sp. M7A.F.Ca.US.005.03.1.1. The sequence goes on along the minus strand of NZ_RZRO01000121.1, from coordinate 14,459 downwards.
TGACGGACGCTGGCGGGTGTCGCGACAGACGCTCTACATCGATGCAGCGGCGCAGCCTTCGGCGCCCAAGACCTTCGATTTCTCCGGCCTGCAAGCGCGCGGCGTCGAGATCGTGCTGCGCCAGGCCGGCAAGCAACCGGCCGACATCGGGGGCACATGCGACGGCACGCTGGCGATCCGTGCCGGCGGCGCTTCACGCACCATCGCCACCGGCACGGCATTTCGCTTTCGCCTGTCCGGCGAGGACGATACGGTCAGCCTGTTTCCAAGTGACGGCCTGAACCGCTGCGCGACAAGAATCCGCTCCAGCCTTGCTCCGGCCGGCGCGCCGCTCACCATCCGACGCGAAGAGAGGGCCGATCCGGCGCTTGCCGCTTTCGACAGTCGCTACGAGCGCTGCCCTACGCCCGACCCCACAGGCCTCGATGCGCTCAGCCGCGCCTTCTATGCCAGCCGCTGGCTGTCGCAGACCTGTGCCTTGCCGATCGGAAAGCCGCGCCTGCTGCGCAAATCGCGCGATGGCTTCAACGCCAAGGTCGAGGCGCTGATGGGAGCGCCGCTGTCCGACAGCGCCATCGACAAGGGCGACCCGGAGCTGCCGCTCGACTTCTCCAGGGCCCCAAAACTGAAGCTAATCTATCTGTCATCCCTGGAGTTCAAGGCCGACTTCTCCGGCCGCATCATCGAACGGCTGATCCGTCATCATGCAGCCCTCGGCACCAAGGTGCGCATCCTGGTCACCGACGTGCTGGAGCGCGACAAGGACGACACCATGCTGCATCGGCTGGCGGCCGAATTCCCCAATGTCGGGCTGCAGGAATATCGCTGGCGGGCGGATCGGGGCGCGCCGATCGACGAGCAGATTTCACAATTGCACAAGGTCCATCACGTCAAGATGCTGGCGACGCTTGCCGACGATCCACGGCGGTCGCGCGCCATCATCGGCGGCCGCAACATCCATGACGGCTTCCTGTTCCACCAGCCGATCGATCTGTCGCGCTATCCCGACCTTGAGCAATACGGCAAGACCGATGGATTCTCGCTGAACTACTATTCGAACTGGAGCGACTTCGACGTCGAGTTCGCCGATCCGGCCACGGTCGAGACCCTTGCCGCGCATCTTTCGACAGTGTGGCTGCGCGACGCCGACACCAATCTGGCGCGCCCCTTCTCCATTCCGGTCCGGTCCGCCGGCGGCCGCCCCTCAGGCACGGCGCGGCACTTCATTTCAGTGCCCTACGAGGATGGCCATGCGCTGGAGGATTATTTCGTCGAGCTGGTCGACGCCGCCCAGCACCATATCCAGATCGTCAACCCCTATCTCAACCTGACGCCCAAGCTTGCCCAGGCTGTTGACCGGGCGCTCGCGCGCGGCGTCAGGATCGACATTGTCGGCCGCATCGATCTCAAGGGCGATATCGGCGGCAAGTTCCTCACCGCGCTCAACAAGCTGTTCGTCGAGAAATATGGCGACCGCATCAACATCCGCGAATTCAAGGCGCCTGACGTGGTGCTGCATTCCAAGATCATGATGATCGACGAAAGGCTGGTCGCCATCTCGTCGGTCAACCTCAACAACCGCAGCTTCTTCCACGACAGTGAGAACGGCATGATGGTGCTCGATCCGGCCTTCTACACCAGGATGAAGCCGATCTATGACGACTATGTCGCCCACTCCAATCCGGTCGCCACCAATGTGACGATCCCGTGGGCGTATCGGCTGCTTTTCGACGAGGACTGGGTCCGGCAGGCGTTCTGACTCTCTAGCGCAGATAGCGCTCCTGCGCGAGGTCGCGGACGTCGATGTCAGGCACCCGGTTGGAGATGATGTCGGCCAGCACCTTGCCCGAGCCGCAAGCCATGGTCCAGCCGAGCGTGCCGTGGCCGGTGTTGAGATAGAGATTGGAAAGCTCGGTGCGGCCGATCAGCGGCGGGCCATCCGGCGTCATCGGCCGCAGCCCGCACCAGAACGTCGCGTCCCGCATCGCGCCGGCGCCAGGAAAGAGATCGCCGACCGAGTGTTCCAGTGTGCGCCGCCGCGATTCGTGCAGCCTGAGGTCGAAACCGGAAATCTCGGCCGTACCGCCAACCCGGATGCGGTCGCCAAGCCGGGTGATCGCCACCTTGTAGGTCTCGTCCATCACCGTCGACACCGGTGCCGCGGCGGCGTCCTTGATCGGCACGGTGATCGAATAGCCTTTGACCGGATAGACCGGGATCGGCCGCTTCACCCGGCGCATGAAACCCGCCGAATAACTGCCCAGCGCCATCACATAGGCGTCGGCGGTCTTCCAGCCCTTGCTGGTGCTGAGATTGGCAATGCGGTTGCGGCTGCGGATGACGCGCCAGATCGTCACGTCGTACTCGAACTTGACGCCACGGGCCACACAGAGTTCGGCCAGCCTGTCGGTGAACATCTTGCAGTCGCCGGTCTCGTCGTGCGGCAGCCTGAGGCCGCCGACGAACTTTTCGCGCACCCCGGCAAGGCCAGGCTCAGCCGCGATGCAACCGTCCTGGTCGAGGATCTCGTAAGGCACGCCATACTTCTTCAGCACCTCGACATCGCCGCCGGTGCCGTCAAGCTGCTTTTGCGTCCGGAACAGCTGCAGCGTGCCCTGGGTCCGCTCGTCATAGGCGATGCCGGTCGCTTCGCGCAGCGCCTTGAGCGTATCGCGGCTGTATTCGGCCAGCGGCACCATGCGCGCCTTGTTGATCGCATAGCGCTCGGCCGTGCAGTTGCGCAGCATCTTGATGAGCCATGTCCACATATGCGGATCGAAGGCCGGCCGCACCACCAGCGGGCCATGCTTCATCAGCAGCCATTTGATCGCCTTCAGCGGAATGCCGGGGCCGGCCCAGGGCGAGGCGTAGCCGGGCGAAATTTCGCCGGCATTGGCGAAGCTGGTTTCCAGCGCCGGGCCTTTCTGGCGGTCGAGAACCGTCACCTCGTGGCCGGCCTCGGCGAGAAAGTACGCCGTGGTCACTCCGATGACGCCGCCGCCCAGCACCATGATCTTCATCGTTCACTCCTTGCCGCGTCGCACGCCCTTGAGGACGCCTGGACGCGGCGCATTCCGATTTGCGCATGATCCCCGGCGAAAATCGATGCCGATTTTCGAGATCATGCAGTGTTGCCTGTTCACGCCGCCGCAGGACCGGGGTCGTCGTCCCCTGTCTGCCGCATTCCGGCCCTTTCGCCAAGGGGCCGCCAATCGGCTGCGGCGCTGTAGACGAGGGTGAGCCCATGCGGCCGTCGCGCCTCGGCCTGGGATTTCTCCCTAACGGCACGCCGCGCGGCCTCCGGCTGGTAGAGCACGGTCGCGATCAGGACCGACTCCCGCCTGCCGTCGGCCTGTTCGATCCATGCAGTCTGGCCCTCGGCCATGCCGAGCATGCAAAGCCCCCGCCTTGTCATGATCGACAGGCTGGAGCCGACCGGGCCGCGCACCTCGTTCTGCACCAGGGTCCGGGTCTGGGCGGGGCCGGCATCGACACGGAATACCAGCCTGCTGTTCAGCGTCACGATATCGGATCCGACCGAATCGATCGCGACGACCTCGGCCTTGGAAAGCTTGTCTTCAAGCATTGGAACAATCGGATCCGCGAAAGCCCGCCGACGCTCCAACATGATTTCGAGGACGGCGAAGTCCTTTGTCGTCAGCTGGAAATTCGCGCCTGTCATCACCGTCTCCATGATCAGGCCCCCTCCCGCCCGCAGGCCGGCGTATCGACCACTTCGATGGTCGCCGACAGTTCCCGGCCGCCACGGCTGCTCCAGCACACCGTCTGCCCAGCGGTCGCGCCGATGAGCGCCGTCCCCATCGGCGTCAGCACCGAGATCCTGTTTTCACTGATGTCTGCTTCGCCGGGATAGACCAGCGTGACGCGCTGGATGTTGCCGCCATCGTTGCGGATTGTCACCGCCGAGCCCATCCGCACGACATTGGCCGGCATGGAAGCCGCTGCCGTGACAACGGCACGGTCCATCTCCGAAAGCAATTCTTCGGCCGTCTCGGGCACGCGGTCGAGCGACGCCCGCGCCAGGCCCGTCAGCCTGAGATGGTCGGCATCGGTGACCAGAAGCCGACTCGGTGGACGCAATCCTGTTGCATGTTGCATGGCAAACCTCATGACTTGGCGCATCGAACAGACGCGCGCCTGCCGCCGCGCAAACGGTGGCTTGATGAAAAACCGGCAGCCGCGAAGCTGTCTGGCTCGGGAATGATAATGTCAGGTAGAAATGCCCCGGTTCGGACGGACGCCAAAAGGCGACCGCGCCGGGGCTACGATCCCGCGATCGGGCAGACCCTGAACAAGGTTCTGATATAAGCTGGGTTGCTCATGCATGGAGCCTTGCCGACAGGCGTCCGCTTGTCAAGCGCGGCCAAACCGCTCAACCGCCGACATAGCGCCGGTGGAAGCGCGGGCCGAGGCTGGTCAGGATCTCGTAGCCGATGGTGCCGGCATGGCCGGCGGCGTCATCGACGCTTTGCGAGGGACCGAGCAGTTCGACCAGATCACCCTCGCGCAGCCTGCCGCCCGGCAGGGCGGAAATGTCGAGAATGATCGAATCCATCGACACCCGCCCGACGAAAGGTAGCCGCACGCCCTCGAACCAGGCGGCGGACGCGGCGCGGCGTTGCCAGCCATCAGCGTAGCCGAACGAAATCGTCGCCAGCCTGAGCGGGCCTTGCGCATGATAGCTGTGGCCATAGCCGACGCCGGCGCCCTTTTCGACGCTGCGCGTCTGTGCCACCTTTGCCTGCAGCCGCACCACCGGCAGCATCGGATTGGACTTTGGCGGCGTCGGATTGATGCCGTAGAGGGCGGCACCGGGGCGGGCGAGATCGTAGTGAAAGGACGGCCCAAGAAAGATGCCGGAGGAATTGGCCAGCGACGCCGGCGCCTTCGGCAACATTGCGCGCAGCCGCTCGAACACCGACCGCTGCTTCTCATTGGCCGGATGCTCCGGCTCGTCGGCGCAGGCCAGATGGCTCATCACGAACCTGATGTCGATGCCGTCGAAGGCCTGCGGATCGGCGGCAACGCGATCCACATCCCGAGGCGCCATGCCGAGCCGCGACATGCCGCTGTCAACCTGGACCGCGGCCGGCAGTTTTCGGCCGGCGCGGCGGGCCGCAGCACGCCAGGCTGCCAGTTGCTCGTGGCTGTTGATAACAGCGCAAAGGTTTGCTGCCACAGCGTCCGGCTCGGCACCGGGCGGAATGCCGTTCAACACGAAAATGGCAGGGCCGGCCCCAAGCGAGCGGCGCAGGGCGACGCCTTCGCCCAGAAGCGCAACGAAGAAGATATCGCAGCCTTCGCGCAGCAGTGCCGCCCCGACCTGGCCGGCGCCAAGGCCGTAGCCGTCCGCCTTGAGCACACCAGCGCAGGCAACATCGCCCAACCGCGTCTTCAGCCGGCGGTAGTTTTCACGGATTGCACCGAGATCGATGGTGAGGATGGCCCCAGCCGCCACTTCGCTCGTGGTGGTGACCTCTTCGGGCAGTGACCTCTTGGCGGCGTCGTTCATGGCGACCGTTCTTGTGGTGGATGGGTTAGTCAGTAGTCAGTAGAATTTGGCGCGGACCGCAACAGAACATTCAACCCTACTTCCCTACTTCCCTACTTCCCTACTTCCCTACTTCCCTACTTCCCTACTCCCCTACTCCCCTACTCCCCTACTCCCCTACTATCGCACCAGATGCCGGAACGCCGCCACCACATCCTCATAGACATGGCGCTTGAACGGCACGATCAGGTCAGGAAGGTCCTGCATCGGCCGCCATGCCCATTTGTCGAACTCGGCGGTGTGGCCACCCGGCGGCGGATTGATCTGGATCTCGCTGACATCGCCGTGGAAGCGAAAGGCGAACCATTTCTGCGTCTGGCCGCGATACCGGCCCTTGAAGGCGATGCCGACGAGATGCTCCGGCAAATCATAGTTGATCCAGTCCGGCGCCTCGGCCAGTAGCGAGACGCCGCGCATGCCGGTCTCCTCATAGAGCTCGCGCTCGGCCGCCTGCAGGGGCTCCTCGCCCTCGTCGATGCCGCCTTGTGGCATCTGCCAGAGCTGCGTCGTGCCGGCAAATTCGCTGTCCGGTTCGGCAATGCGGTGCCCGACCCAGACCAGGCCCTCGGCATTGAGGATCATCAGCCCGACGCAGGGTCGGTAAGGCAGCGTTTCGCGGTCGATTTTGTTCGTCTTTGGCATCAGTCACTCTTTCCAGCCGTCTTCCGAGGGCTAGCCTTTTTGCGGATCGATAGCCACCGCTGAAATCGGCACGATCTCGATGCCGCGCTTCTTGGCCTCGACCACCCAGGATGACACGGTATCGACCGTCAGGTCGAAGGCCGAACCGATGCCGACGGCAGTGCCTTTGGCCCGCGCGGTCGCCTCCAGGCTGTCGAGCTTCTTCAGGATTTCGCCGCGATCCTGCACGGCATCAATCGCCATGTCGCCGGCGACGAAGGGCACGCCGTCTTTCAGCGCCAGATCCGGCGCCAGACTGCGCGCCGACGAGCCGTCATCGATATAGGCGAGGCCGCGTTTGCCGAGCTCGGCGATGAACGGCTCCATCGCCGCCGCGTCAGCGGAAAAGCGGGCGCCCATATAGTTCATGACGCCGGTATAGTTGGTCGTCCGCGACAGCGCCCAGTGCAGGCTCTTCAGGTTCTCGTCCGCGCTCGCCGCCACCGTCAGCGTGTTGCGTCCCGGATTGACCTTGGGATAATCGAACGGTTCGAGCGGCACCTGCATGACGATCTCGTGGCCGCTCTGCCTGGCTGCCTGCATCCAGCGGCCGATGCTGTTGCCTTGCGGCGCGAAGGCCAGCGTCACTTCCGCCGGCAGCTTGGCGATGGCCGCCTGGGTGCCGGTCTGCGAAACCGAAAGCCCACCGATGACGATCGCCACCCGTGCGCCGCGCCCGCCCGACCAGGGCCGCGCATAGACGTCGAACGGCCGCCTGCCATCGGCGGCGCGCACCGGCAACGGCCCGGTCTCGCTGGCCTCGATCAGCGCCTTGTCGGGAATATGCGCGACCTTCAGGTTCTGGCCGACGGTCGACGGGTCGCGAATGACGATCGCTGCCTTGGGCGGCCCATCGCCCTCCTCCGTCTGCACATGGATGATCTGCGGCCCACCTGATTTGACCGGCGCCTCCGGCTTCGGTGCCGCCGGGGCCAATGCAGGCGGCGCGGCGGCAGGTTCGGCCGCCGCGGTCACTTTCAGCGTTGAAACGGCAACCTCTTGCGGCTTACGAAACGGCTTTTCCCTGAGCGCGATCGCGCCGGAGATGCCTGCCACCACCAGCACGGCCACTGTCGCCATGATCGCACCGCCGCTGAGCTTGCCGGCGGCGCGCGGCGGCCGGACTGCCTGTCCGAGCGGGCGTTCGATGTCCTTGCCGATATCAGTCAAGCGTAATCCCCGGGCGCATGGCTCCGAAGGCGAAGCCACTTCGAAACGGCATGCGCGAATTCATCAATCCCGGCGCACCCCCGCGCCATGCCTTGGGAGCTTTGCCTCGCCCCCGAATCAAACTGCCGGAACCTTTCGGTCCCGGCAGCATCGCATTGCTTCCATCATGCTCAAACAGAAAGATGGAGCGGCGCGTGCGCCGCTCCAGATCCCTACTGGTTGAGAACCGCCTTTTGCGGATTGGGCGGGAAGGACGGATCGGTCTTCTGGCCACGCAGCAGCTGCTCGGCATAGATGAGCTGCAGATCGTCTTTCGGATCCGGCGGCACATAGGCCGCAGAGCCCGAACCCGTCGTGCTCTCGTCGGCGCCCTTGATATGGCCCTTGAGATCGGATTCGCCACGCGTCAGATCCCTGCCCTGCAGTTCCGGCGGCAGTGGCTGTTCGACCTTGATGTCGGGCGTGATGCCCTTGCCCTGGATCGACTTGCCGGACGGCGTGTAATAGAGCGCCGTCGTCAGCCTGAGCGCACCATTCTCGCCGAGCGGAATGATGGTCTGCACCGAACCCTTGCCGAAGGACTGCGTGCCGACCACCGTGACGCGGCGCAGGTCCTGCAGCGCGCCGGCGACGATTTCCGAGGCACTGGCCGAACCGCCATTGACCAGGACGATCATCGGCTTGCCGTTGATGTCGTCGACCTGCTTGGGCTTGGCGTCGAAGCGGGTGACGTCCTTGGGGTCGCGGCCGCGCGTCGAGACGATCTCGCCGCGGTTGAGGAAGGCATCGGACACGCTCACCGCCTGGTCGAGCAGGCCACCCGGATTGAGGCGGAGATCCAGAACGTAGCCCTTCAGCTTGTCGTCGGGAATCTGCTTCTTGATGGTGTCGATGGCGTTCTCGAGGTCGTCGTAGGTCTTTTCGGTGAAGGAGGTGATCTTCATGTAGCCGATGTCGTTCTCGACCCGGAACTTGACCGCCTTGACCTTGATGATGTCGCGCACGACCGTCAGTTCGATCGGCTTGTCGGCGCCCTGGCGCAGGATGGTCAGCTTGATCGGCGTGTTGACCAGGCCGCGCATCTTGTCGACCGCATCGTTGAGGGTCAGGCCGCGAACCTCTTCGCCGTCGATCTTGGCGATGTAGTCGCCGGCCAGCACGCCTGCCTTGGCAGCCGGCGTGTCGTCGATCGGCGTGATCACCTTGACCAGATCGTTCTCCATGGTGACTTCGATGCCGAGGCCGCCGAACTCGCCCTTGGTCTGGACGCGCATATCCTGCGCCTGCTCGGCATTCATGTAGGAGGAGTGCGGGTCAAGCGAAGCCAGCATGCCGTTGATGGCATTCTCGACCAGCGACTTGTCGTCGGGCGGCGTCACATACTGTGCCCGCACGCGCTCGAAGATATCGCCGAAGATCGCCAGTTGCTTGTAGGTCTCCGACCCTGCAGCGTTCGCCGCCGAGCCGGGTGCGCCATAGACCAGGCTCATGGCGGACGCGCCCATCAGCGCACCGGCAAACAGAAGCGACAGTTTCCGCATTATTCACGTCCTTCCAGAAAAACGGTCCGCCCACCATGGGGCCGGATCGACGGGTTTTCCATCCTTGCGGAACTCGACATAGAGTTCCGGCGTGGCATTTCCATTCTTCGAAACCGAGGTGCTCGCCACCCGGGCCTCTCCCATCGCACCGATCGGCTCTCCTGCAAGCACTGATTGACCGGTCGCGACGCTGATTCTGCTCATCCCCGCCAAAACGACATGATAGCCGTCGCCTGCGTTCAGGATCAAGAGTTGACCATAAGAGCGAAACGGCCCCGCATAAAGCACATTTCCATCTGCCGGCGCGGTAACGATGGCTCCCGATTGTGTCGCAACCATGTCGCCTAGCATCACCGCGCCGTTACCGTCGTCGGCGCCGAATCGCCGCTTGATGCGGCCGGTCACCGGCAGTGCGATCTGTCCCTGCAGCGCCGAAAAGGGCACCGCGGCGGCAAGTTGGTTGCTTTCCGGAACGGGCAGCGACGCCAGTTCCGCCGGCGCGGATGTCTTGTCGCCATCCGCCGTCTTCTGCTCAGCGGCCTTGGCGGCATCGGCGGCCTTGCGGCTCTTGTCGGCCTGCGCTTCGAGCGAGGCGATCAACTCTTTCAGGCTGCCGGCCTTGGCCGCCAGCGCTTCGGATCGCTGCTTTTCCGCGGCCATTTGCGTTTGCGTGTCGGCTTCGAGCTTCTGCTTGGCCTCCAGCAGCATGCCGAGCCGCTTCTTTTCCGCCGTCTGGTCGCCGACCGCCGCCGTCAGCCGCGCCCGTTCGGCCTCGATCGACGCCGTAATCCTGGTCTGTTCCTTGAGATCGGCAAGCAGGCTATCGGTCTGCTGGCGCAGTTCCGGCACCACCGCGCCGAGCAGGATGGCGCTGCGCACCGACGACAGCGCGTCCTCGGGCTTGACCAGGATCGCCGGCGGCGGGTTGAGGCCCATGCGCTGCAGCGCGCCCAGCACTTCGGCCAGAACGTCGCGCCGCGCCATCAGCGAGGCGCGGATCTTCTGTTCCTGGCCCTTCAACCCTTCCAGCCTGGCGCCGATGTCCTCGATGTCCTGGCCGAGCTTCTGCTCGGTCATCGCCGACTGGATCAATGCGGCGGTGATCGAGGCGTGATCCTTCTTGATCGTCGCGATGTCGGCGGAGAGCTTGGCCAATCGTTCCGACGACAGCGAGATCTCCTTCGAGACCCGTTCATATTCGGCCCGGCTCTGGTCCGGATCGGGAGCCATGTCGAGCGTGTTTTCCGCCCGCCCCACATGCAGCGACAGCACAAGCACCGCCGCCGCGATGCCGCAGCGCGCGCACCATGAGCCCGTTCTTGATTTTCTGTCTTCAGACATTGAAGCCCGACTCTATGCGTGGCTTCGTTAACGAACAATCAACCATGTTCGAAACCGCCCACTCGATGCAATGTTACGTTGGCATTGGGGCGGAAATCCGGGTGTGTCGCACCAATTCACCGGCTTACGAGCGATGGTAGGGATGTCCCGAAAGGATGGTGGCCACACGATAAAGCTGCTCTCCCAGCATCACGCGCACCAGTTGATGCGGCCATGTCAGCAATCCGAACGACATCACCAGTTCGGCCTGGTCGCGCAGCGACTGATCGTGGCCGTCGGCGCCGCCGATGGCGATGATCAGCGCCTTGCGGCCACCGTCACGCAACAGGCCGAGGCGCCCGGCGAAATCTTCCGAGGAAAAGCTTTTGCCGCGTTCGTCGAGCAGGATCAGCGCGGTGCCGGGCTGCAACTGCGTCTGCAGTTTCTGGCCTTCCTCACGCCGGCGCTCGTTGGCGGTCTGGCCGCGCCCCTCGGCTATTTCGGCAATGCCGCCAAATTCAAGCCCCACCGCCGGGCCGCTCTTGGCGAAGCGCTCGAAATAGCGGTCGGCCAGCAGCTTCTCGGGGCCGGCTTTCATCCGGCCCACGGCATGAACTGATATCTTCATCCTTGCCTTGTAAGCCGCGCGAACGACTTAGTGGAGCGTTTCTTCCTCGAGGTCCGGCGCCTGCCACATCTTTTCGAGATTGTAGAATTCGCGGACTTCGGGGCGGAAGACATGGACGATGATGTCGCCAGAATCGATCAGGACCCAGTCGGCGCCGGACAGCCCCTCGACGCGCGCGGTGCCGAGACCGGCATCCTTGATCGCTTTGAGAAGATGATCGGCGACAGCCGCGACATGACGGTGCGATCGGCCCGAAGCGACGACCATATAGTCGCCGAGGCTCGATTTCCCCTGGATGTCGATGGAGACAATATTTTCGGCCTTGGAGTCTTCCAGACTGGCAAGGACTGTCTTGATGGCGCGGGACACGGCGTCGTCTACGCTGATCCTGGCCGGCGAAGGCATGATATCGGCCTTCTTCCGCAGTGCTGTTCTCAGTGTATTTCCTTTCGCAGCAAGAACAACCAAATCACCCCTTGAAGCAGGTGACACCACTTAGATAGGCAGAGTTCCCTGACAGTTTCAAGACGGGACCCTGCCTCGCACGAACGTATTGTCGCTCCTGTGGTTCCGCCGCACACCGGAAAAGATCGGAACCCTCGCCGTCGGCATGGGTTATCGGCTCACCGACCAACCGGATTTCCCCCATGCCGATCGACCCGCAAAACGCCTTCCTCAGCGTCCAGGCTGGCCTCGCCCAACTGAGCACGCTGATTGTTTCCTACTCCTTCTCGGCCATCGGTGCCGTTATCCTCTTGATCGTCGGCTATATCGTCGCCGGCCTTGCCGAACGTTCGATCTTCGCCGGTCTCGGCCATATCCATGGTTTCGACGCGACGTTGCGGCATTTCTTCTCCAAGATCGTCCGCTATGCCATCCTGATCCTCGTCACCATCATGGTGCTCGGCCAGTTCGGCGTGCAGACGGCCTCGATCATTGCCGCGATCGGTGCCATTGGCCTCGCCATCGGCCTGGCGTTGCAAGGCACGCTGCAGAACATCGCGGCCGGCATCATGCTTCTGGCGCTGCGGCCGTTTCGCATCGGCGAGTCCGTCGAGGTCGGTTCGATTGCCGGTACGATCGAGGAGATCGGCCTGTTCGCAACCAAGCTCAGGACGGCCGACGGGGTCTACATATTGGCGCCCAACTCGACGCTGTGGAACCAGCCGGTGCGCAACTTTTCGCGCAATGGCGTGCGCCGTAGCGACATCACGCTCAGCATCGGCTCCTGGAACGACATCGACAGGGCCCAAAAGACCTTGCTTGCCATTGCCGCCGCCGAACGGCGGGTCAAGCGTGAGCCGGCACCGATCGCTTTCGTCGCGACATTGGGCGACAGCACTGTTTCGATTGCCTTGCGCTACTGGACATCGTCGGCCGACTTCTTCGCCACCCAGACCGATCTCACCAAGCGCGCCAAACAGGAATTCGATAGCGAAGGCATATCGATCCCGCTGCCGCCACCGGAAGCCCCGTCGCCGGAAGCCCGTCGACAATAGTCGGGTGGCTCAGTGCCGGCCCTCATCGTCCGGTGCGAAGGCGAGTTCGACCGGCAACGGCGCCTGCGCCGTCATCGGTGCGAAACTGCCGGTTTCGCCGACCGGGACCGCACGCGTCGTGAACACACGCAAAAGCACGAACAGGCAGAAGGCTGCGGCGATGAGAACAGCCACATAGATGAAAGCCTGCGTTCCGAAGACGGCCGACAGCGCCGTCACGATGCCGGGCACGACGAAGCCCGACAGCGACCAGGCAAACAAAAGCGAACTGGACAGCGCCACCATGTCGTCCTTGCCGGCGCGGTCGGCGGCGTGCGCACTGGCCAGCGAATAGATCGATTCCGAAGCGCCGTCCCACACGATATAGATCACAACCAACGCGGCCAGCGCGCCGCCATCGAACCCGAGTGCAAACAGGCCGGCGACCATGGCGAGCGCGGATGCGGCGATCAGCACATAGCGGCGGTCGGTTCGGTCGGAAATCCAGCCAAGCGGGATCTGCAGGATCAGCGTGCCGAGAGGCATCGCCGAAAGCAGCAGCGCCACGTCGGCCTGGCTGTAGCCCTTGGCCGTGGCGTGGATCGGTGCGAAGCCAGCAATCGACATCGACAGGCCGCCGACGGCAAGCATGCCGGCGACGCCGACCGGTGAAACCCGCCAGGCACGGCGCAGCGCCACCGAGGCCGCCTGCGGCGCCGGCGGCTGGGCAAGTTTGGTCATCCCGACAGGGAGGATCGACAGCGCGGTGAAGACGATGCCGATCAGCGGCGCATCCGCTGTCCTGATATCGACCAGCGCTAGCGTCGCGTAGCCGACGCCGAGCCCGGCGACATAGGCAACGTAGAAGAAAGCCATCACCCGGCCGCGGATGGCGTTGGCAACCGCATCGTTCAGCCAGCTCTGCGCGACGATGAACAGGCCGCATATGGCAAAGCCGTAGAGCGCGCGGGCGGCTATCCACAGCAGCGGAAGGACCCCGGCGCCGACAGCGGCGTTGGCCAGCGCGATCAGCGCCGACAGCACCATGAAGGCGCGGGCATGGCCGACCCTTCGCACCAGCGGTCCGGTCAAGATGCAGCCGGCGAGCCCGCCGGCCGAAAGCCCGGTGATGATCAGCCCGGCCCAGGTCGGATCGAAACCCTCGGCGCCAAGCCGGACCGGGATGTAGGCAAACATCAGCCCGTTGCCGACGGCAATCAGCGCCATCGACACGATGACGCTGGCAATCGCGATCAGCGGCGTGGGCTCGGCGCCCTGCTCGGCTTCGCTGCGGTTTTTCCTGGGAATCGACATGCCTGCTCAGGATTGCCCATGAAACGGGCAAAGGAAGCGATAAAAGCGACATGGCCGGGCGGCCGGGCTCACCCCTTCGCCAGCTTGCGGATCGCGCTCGATGACAGCGACGAGCGCGGGCCGTGAATGAAGGTCCAGGCCGGCGCCTTCATGCGGGCAAGCCGCGGCGCATCGCCCTCGTCGATGCGGGCATAGTCGAAGGTCTTGGCGACGACCGAGGACAGGAACGACAGCGTCGCGCCCGGGCGGTCGATGACGGCGATCGGGAAGGTCATGACGATCTCGCGCCAGCGCTGCCACCGATGGAAATCGCGCAGACTGTCGGCACCCATGATCCAGACGAAATCGACACCGGGATTGCGCGCCTTGACCAGCGCCAGCGTATCGGCGGTGTAGCGGACGTGATGGGCGGCTTCGAAAGCGGTGACCTTGATCTTCGGGTTCTTGGCGATCTGTTCCGACAGCTGCAGCCGTTCGCCCAGCGGCGCCAACTCCCTGGTGTTCTTCAGCGGATTGCCCGGCGTCACCATCCACCACAACTGGTCGAGCGCCAGGCGTCTGAGCGCGATCTCGGCGACCAGCGCATGGCCGGCATGCGGCGGATTGAACGAGCCGCCGAACAGGCCGACGGCGAGGCCTTTCTCGGCGTGCGGCATTTTGAAATAGTGGGAGGGGATAGCCTCCTTACCCGCCCCCTTGTGGGGAGGGTCGATCCGCGAAGCGGAGCGGGGTGGGGGTATCGCGGAATTCAGCGT
>NZ_RZRO01000120.1:0-18601 GCF_003997975.1 Mesorhizobium sp. M7A.F.Ca.US.005.03.1.1 | reverse complement strand
ATGCGCAAGCGCATGGGCGAGGTCGGCTTTACCGAATTCTCGACGCCGATCCTGACCGCGTCTTCGCCCGAGGGCGCGCGCGACTTCCTGGTGCCGTCGCGCATCCATCCCGGCACCTTCTACGCGCTGCCTCAGGCGCCGCAGCAGTACAAGCAGCTGATCATGGTGTCTGGCTTCGACCGCTACTTCCAGATCGCGCCCTGCTTCCGCGACGAGGACCCGCGTGCCGATCGTCTGCCGGGCGAATTCTACCAGCTCGACCTCGAAATGAGCTTCGTCGAGCAGGACGACGTGCTGTCGACCATGGAACCTGTCATGCGCGGGGTCTTCGAGACCTTCGCCAACGGCAAGCCGGTGACGCAGAAATTCCAGCGCATCCCCTATGATGTGGCCATGCGCAAATACGGCACCGACAAGCCGGACCTGCGCAACCCGATCGAGATGCAGGCCGTCTCCGATCATTTTCGCGAGTCCGGCTTCAAGGTGTTCGCCAACATCCTGGCCAACGACCCGAAAGCCGAAGTGTGGGGCATTCCCGCCAAGACCGGCGGCAGCCGCGCCTTTTGCGACCGTATGAATTCCTGGGCGCAGGGCGAGGGCCAGCCGGGGCTGGGCTATATCTTCTGGCGCAAGGAGGGCGACAAGCTCGAAGGCGCCGGTCCGCTCGCCAAGAACATCGGCGAGGAGCGCACCGAGGCGATACGCCTTCAGCTCGGCCTTGCCGACGGCGACGCCGCCTTCTTCGTTGCCGGCGATCCGAAGAAGTTCGTCTCGTTTGCCGGTGCCGCGCGCACCCGTGCCGGCGAGGAGCTGAACCTTGTCGACCGCGAGCGTTTCGAGCTGTGCTGGATCGTCGACTTCCCGTTCTTCGAGTGGAACGAGGAAGAGAAGAAGATCGACTTCGCCCACAACCCGTTCTCGATGCCGCAAGGTGGCATCGATGCGCTGAATGGCGAGGACCTGCTCGGCATCAAGGCGTTCCAGTACGACATGGTCTGCAACGGTTTCGAGATCGCCTCAGGCGGTATCCGCAACCATCTGCCCGAAACCATGGTCAAGGCGTTCGAGACGGTCGGGCTGGACCGCGCCACGGTCGAGGAGCGCTTCGGCGGCCTCTATCGTGCCTTCCAGTATGGCGCACCACCGCATGGCGGCATGGCCGCCGGCGTCGACCGCGTCGTCATGCTGCTGCTCGGCGCCAAGAACCTGCGTGAGATCACCATGTTCCCGATGAACCAGCAGGCCTATGATCTGTTGATGAACGCACCGTCGGAAGCGAGCCCGCAGCAGCTTCGCGACCTGGCGCTGCGCGTTGCCGTGCCCAAGAAGGACGCCTGATCGCGCTTCGGGCGATGCTTTAAAGACCGCCCGAACCATTCTTTCGATTCGCTAATCCCAACGAAAAGCCCGGCATCGCTGCCGGGCTTTTCGCATACCAGATCGCTTCGATCAGTCTTCGTTGGCCTTGACGGTGACACCGAGCGTCTTGGGCAGATCGAGCGGGTTGGACATGGCGCCCGCCATGATCAGTGCGAACGGCACGGATGCCGGCGGCTCCGCCGAGATTTCGAGGCTCTTCGGATCGTCGAGGAATTTGCTGACCGCGGCCGTAACCTGCGCAGTCAGTTCCGGATTGTTGAGCTGCGCCATGCCGAACGGCACGATCGCCTTGGCCTGGTTGGCGATGTCCTTGCCGGACATGCCTTGCTGCTTGCCGACATAGTCCAGAACCTTGTTGGTCAGCGAATCGTCGTCGAAGCGGATCGAGGCGCTGTTGAACGAAAGCTGCTGCAACAGGCCGAGCATGGCCATGCCTTGCGCCGAATTGTCGGCGCCTTCCGGCTGTGCCGCCATCTTCTTCTGCATTTCCTGCAGCGACTTGATGAAGTCCAGCGTGTAGCCGCCGAGATTGAAGGTCATGCCGAGCGTGCCGGCATTCTCGACCGAGATGTCGTATTTCGACAGTTCCATCTTGCCGTCCGTGGGCTGCCAGGTGCCGGCCATTTCGAGATTGCCCGCGATGTTCTGGTAGCCGAGCGCGTTGATGACTTCCTTGGACTTGGGATCGTCCACCAGCGTCAGGTCGGCATTGAATTTTTCCGTGGTGGCGGTGAATTCCATCGCCTTGCCGTCCGCCGGCGGCGTGATTTCGATGGCAAGCCCGTCCATCGAGAAGGCGGTCTTGTCGGCGACCTTGACGGTCATGTTCGAGAGTTCGGCGGACTTGTACATCATCAGCGAGCCCAGCGGGCCGGTGGCGCCGTCGGCCGGAACTGTCATGTCGTGGATGACGAAGGGGCTGAGGTCGAGGGTGACGCCGTCCTTGCTGTGTGTGAAGGCAGCCGTTGATACGGTGGCGATGTCATAGCCGCCATTTGCCTCGGTCACGCCTTCGAGTTTGACGTCGCCGATGGGAAGCGCTTCCTTCTCCGCCGCCGGTTTGATGGCAACGCCCTGCAGCACCATGCTGGTGTTGTCGCCGGTCACCCCGGTCCAGGTGATGTCGACACCTTGTGCGACAAGCGCTGCCTTCAGCCGGTCGGCCACTGCCGTATCCTGTGCGAGGGCCGCATTCAGCGGCAGCGTGAGCAAGAAGGTCGAAAAAGCCAGTTTCTTGAGAATTGAGCGTTTGATTGTCATCGCAAGGTCCCTGAGAGTGTCCTGAAATTGTTTTTTCAATTATTTGCGCCATCACCATTCCGTGACGAACTGGACCGGAAAAAGGCGTGTCCCGGCACATTGGTCAAAAATCGCGGTGAAAGGCAAACCCGATCCCACCGTCTTTGCGCAAACCGGTGAATTTGTCATGAAGAGCCGATAGCCGGATATCGTCGCGCTTGGCGATAGAGCCCGCATGTAACAGGCTGATGTTGGCCGACATCCGCTGGGGTATGGTTTCATGTTGCAGAAAGGCCGGTATCTCCGTCGGGCTCTTGCCGCGAATCACCCGCTCGGCTAGTCCGAGCCCATGGGAAAAAGGCTTTTGCCGCCTGAAAATGGCGGTGGCGATCACATCGAGCCGGTCGATCTGAAGAAGGCGCTGGAAGAGCGCTATCTTGCCTATGCGCTGTCGACCATCATGCACCGGGCGCTGCCCGATGTGCGCGACGGACTGAAGCCGGTCCATCGCCGCATCATGCACGCCATGCGCCTGCTGCGGCTCAACCCCGATCAGGGCTTTGCCAAATGCGCCCGCATCGTCGGCGAGGTGATGGGCAAGTTCCACCCGCATGGCGACCAGTCGATCTATGACGCGCTGGTGCGGTTGGCGCAGGATTTCTCGATGCGCTATCCCCTGGTCGACGGGCAGGGCAATTTCGGCAACATCGACGGTGATAACGCCGCCGCCATGCGCTACACCGAAGCGCGCATGACCGATGTGGCGACCGAACTTTTGTCCGGCATCACCGAGGATGCCGTCGATTATCGGCCGACCTACAATGAAGAAGACGAGGAGCCGGTGGTTTTGCCCGGCGCCTTTCCGAACCTGCTGGCCAACGGCTCGTCCGGCATTGCGGTGGGCATGGCGACATCGATCCCGCCCCACAACGCCGCCGAGCTTTGCGATGCCGCACTTCACCTGATCGAAAACCTGGACGCGCCGGTGGCGAAGCTGATGGACTTTGTCCAGGGGCCGGATTTCCCGACCGGCGGCATCATCGTCGACAGCCGCGCCTCGATCCTCGAAGCCTACGAAACCGGTCGCGGTGGCTTTCGCGTGCGCTCGAAGTGGTTCCAGGAGGACCAGGGCAGGGGCACCTGGAGCATCGTTGTCACCGAAATCCCGTACGGCGTGCAGAAGGCGCGGCTGATCGAGAAGATCGCCGAGCTGCTGATGGCGCGCAAGCTGCCGCTGCTCGAGGACATCAGGGACGAAAGCGCGGAGGACGTCCGCGTCGTGCTGGTGCCGAAGAGCCGTTCGGTCGACCCCGGCATCCTGATGGAATCGCTGTTCAAGCTGACCGAGCTCGAAAGCCGCTTCCCGCTCAACATGAATGTGCTGTCGCGCGGCAAGGTGCCCAACGTGCTGTCGCTGAAGGGCGTGCTGCAGGAGTGGCTCGAGCACCGCCGCGAGGTTTTGGTCCGCCGCTCGAAACATCGCCTCGGCGAAATCGAAAGACGGTTGGAGATACTTGCCGGCTACCTGATCGCCTACCTCAACATCGACGAGGTGATCAGGATCATCCGCGAGGAGGATGAGCCCAAGCAGGTGATGATGGCCCGCTGGTCGCTCACCGACACCCAGGCCGAAGCCATCCTCAACATGCGGCTGCGCGCCCTGCGCAAGCTGGAAGAATTCGAGATCCGCAAGGAATTCGACGGCCTGAGCGCGGAGAAGAAGCAGATCGAGGCACTGCTTGCTTCAAACGAGAAGCAGTGGGCGACGATCAAGTGGGAAGTCACCAACATCCGCGACAAGTTCGGTCCGGAGACCGAGCTCGGCAAGCGCCGCACCCAGTTCGCCGACGCGCCCGAGCATGATCTGACCGACATCGCACACGCCATGATCGAGCGCGAGCCTGTCACCGTCGTCGTCTCGGAAAAGGGCTGGCTGCGGGCGATGAAGGGGCATCTGGCCGATCTCTCGACGCTGACCTTCAAGGAGGGCGACAGCCTCAAGCTCGCCTTCCATGCGCAGACCACTGACAAGGTACTGGTCTTCACCACCGGGGGCAAGTTCTACACCATCGGCGCCGACCGGCTGCCTGGCGGGCGCGGCCATGGCGAGCCGATCCGCATCATCGTCGATATGGACAATGACCAGGACATCGTCACCGCCTTCGTTCACGATCCGAAGCGCAAGCTGCTGCTGGCCTCGCACGACGCCAACGGTTTTATCGTGCCGGAGGAGGAAGTCGTTGCCAACACCCGCAAGGGCAAGCAGGTGATGAACGTCAAGGCGCCGGACGAAGCCAAGCGCTGCATCCCGGTCACCGGCGACCATCTCGCCATCGTCGGCGAGAATCGCAAAATGCTGGTGTTCGCGCTCGCAGAGATTCCGGAGATGGGCCGCGGCAAGGGCGTGCGCCTGCAGAAATACAAGGATGGCGGCCTTCTCGACCTCAAGCCGTTCACGCTTGAGAGCGGCCTCTCCTGGCAGGATTCAGCCGACCGCACCTTCACAAGGTCGCGCGAGGAACTGGCTGAATGGATCGGCGCCCGTGCCTCGGCCGGACGCATGGTGCCGAAGGGATTCCCGAGGACGGGGAAATTTGGGTAGCGAGTGAAGCTGCCGATCTCCCCCCTCGTGGGGAGATGCCCGGCAGGGAGAGGGGGGCGCTGTCCCGCCGACGGTCGAGTTCACAGATACTCGATTGGTTTGCGGCTCACGGTCCAAATCCAAGGCCGCGATCCTTCACGCCCCCTCTGTCCTGCCGGGCCTCCCCCACGAGGGGGAGATTGGCAGCTTCACCATCTCATTTGGACTATCGTCACGATTGCTGCACTATATCAGTGCATAGACAGGAGGGGTGTTTGGGAGAGCCAGGCGTTTGAAGGAAGCAAGAATCCAGAAACCGGAACGGCAGCAGCGCCTCTTCGGCCTGTCGACGCCGCTCAGGGCAGCCGTCATCCCGCCGCTGTCGGCGGCACGCTGGCTGCTGGTGCTGATCGTTGCCGCCGGCGTCTATTTCTTCCACGGCTTCCTGTTTCCGGTGCTGGCGGCGCTCGTCATCGCTTTCGCCAGCTGGCCGCTCTACCGCCGCCTGCTTGTCGCGGTCGGCGGCAACCGCACCATCGCCGCGACCTTCGCCATCCTGTTCATCCTCGCCTTCCTGGTGATCCCGATCGCGCTCGCCGGCACCTATGCGATCAACGAGGTCCGCGAATGGGTCGCCTGGGCGATCGAGACCAACCGCCACGGCGCGGTGACGCCACACTGGATCGCCACCATGCCTGTCGTGGGCGAGTGGCTGAACGAACAGTGGACCACCAATTTCGGCCATCCGGGCGGCATTGGTGAGCTGATCCAGCTGGTCAGCGGCGCTAATATCGGCAGCATCTATCGTGGCGTGCTGGCCGCAGGCGGCAGTGCTTTCGGCCTGCTGTTGACGCTGCTGTTCATGATGATCGCGCTGTTCTTCGCCTATCGCGACGGCGAGCACTTTGCCGGCCAGGTCGACCGTCTCGGCGAGCGCATCCTGCCGACCAGATGGGAGCGGATCTCGCGCGTCGTGCCGGCGACGATCTCGTCGACGGTGACCGGCATGACCGTCATCGCCATCGGCGAGGGCCTGGTGCTGGGCATCGCCTACTGGCTGGCCGGCGTGCCGTCGCCGGTCACACTCGGCGCCCTGACCGGCGTCATGGCGCTCATCCCGGGCGGTGCACCGCTGTCGTTCACGCTGGTCTCGATCTACCTCGCCGCCAGCGGCTCGCCGATGGCCGGGCTGGCGCTGTTCCTCTGGGGGGCGGTCGAACTGTTCATCGTCGACAAGACATTGCGCCCCAAGCTCGTCGGTGGCCCGATAAAACTGCCCTTCCTGCCGACTTTTTTCGGTCTGATCGGCGGCGTCAAGACCATGGGGTTTCTCGGCCTGTTCATCGGCCCGGTGCTGATGGCCCTGCTGGTGGCTATCTGGCGCGAATGGCTGCGCGAGGTGGAAATGGCGGAAGACGTCGTTCCCGATGGCGTCGCCGAGATCGAAGGCAGCCCGCCGCAGATCGAAATTGTCGCCGAGAAAAAGGCCCGGGCATGATCTTCGGGATCCAAGCGCGACTCACCTGACGTCGGTCTACGCATGTTTTTGCGATTTGTTCTGCCAAGAATTATTGAGGGAATGCAGGCGCGCGAAGGTTTTTTTGGCGCTGCCTACGAATTGCGAGGCCAACCTGATATCGATCAACACACGTTAGATCGGCTGGAAGATAGTCTCGCCTGGTTTCGACAGAACCTTGCGGTACCGCCACGTTTCAACCTCTCAAGATCGAAAGGTTTTTACCGGAAACAGACGACCCAAGGATTAAGCTGGTTCAAGCCAACGGCAACGGACCATTTGGCAAGGGCTTATGACCTCGCGGCGCTCCTTGGGCGGCATGGGCATCATGTCGAGGTCATGAAGAGTTCCCGTCTGGGATATGTTGTTTACGAGGACGAATACCAGATAATCGCAGAGCCTTTTTCAGATACGGCAACGCGTTGATTGCGCTTGCGTGCGCTGCAGGTCTGGAACGACTGCCGTCCACTCTCTAGGCCGGGTGAGCGACGGCGAGCGTCGCTCGGCGCTTGCGGCCCTCATGCAGTTGCCACAGCGAATGCGCAGTCAGCGTGACGATCAGGATCCCGCCACCGATCAGGCTGTTCCGGGTCGGTGCCTCGGCGAAGATCATCCACACCCAGACCGGCGCCAGCACCGTTTCGAGCACGTAGAACATCGCCACTTCCGGTCCCGAAATGTATTTCGGCCCGGCGGCAAGGCAGAAGAACGAAATCGGCATGACGACCGCGCCGTTGAAGATGATCCACCAGGGCGCGTTCACGTGAAAGCCTTCGCCTGTCACCATGAAGGCCGCCAGCCCAAGCGGCAGAAGCACCCCGACGAGCGAGGTGAATCCCATGTCCTTGCCACTGGCGCGCGAGATGGTGATGGCCACGGCGATGAAGAAGGCCGAGCAGAGCGCCATGAAATCGCCGAACAGCTTGCCGGTGCCGACGGAACCGCCGACGATGACCAGCACGCCGAAGATCATGATCGCCATCGCCGCGATGGTCACCAGCCGCGGCCTCTCGCGCAGGAATATCCAGGACAGCAACCCCGCAAAGACGGTGTTGAAGGCCAGGATGAACACCAGGTCGGCGGTCGAGGTGTGGTAGACGGCGGTGACGAAGGTGATCCCGGTCAGCCCGTAGCATATCGCCACGATCAGGCCGGACCAGCCGGGGATCAGCGGCGGGGCGTTTCGGCTGAGTGCCCGCCAGACCGACCAGATGACCATGGCCGCGACGAAAGTTGTGCCGGTGCGCAGCAGCATGATCGTCCATGCGCCACCGTCGGCGAGGCGGATCAACGGTATGTCGACAGTCAGCGTGAGCCCGCCGATGGCGGTTATCAAAAGACCTTTCTGGTGATCGTGATGAGAGGACATGCAGGAACTTTCGCAATGAAATGCAGGCTGGCGGCCGGCCGGTGCAATGGCGCACTCTCTCCAGCCAACCGGCTGAAAGACCAGCATCCCCTGCCTTGAAACAGTTTAAAGGCGGACCTTGGAAAAGCTCAGCGTGAAACCGCTTCGTTGATGTAGCGTTCCCAGCCCTTGGGGCCGAGATGCTCCTGCGGCATGAAGCGCATCTTATAATTCATCTTGCGCGAGCCGTTGACCCAGTAGCCGAGATAGACATGGGGCAGACCCATCGCCCTGGCGCGGGCGATGTGGTCGAGGATCATGAACGTGCCGAGCGACCGTTCCTCGAAATCGGGATTGAAGTAGGAATAGACCATCGACAGGCCGTCAGCCATCTTGTCGGTGAGCGCCACCGCGATCAGCTCGCCCTGTCCCTTGCCGGTGATGAAGGTGTCGGGTCCACGCCGCCGATATTCGATCACCTTGGTGTCGACATGGGTATCCTCGACCATCATCGCATAGTCGAGCACCGTCATGTCGGACATGCCGCCACGGCGGTGGCGGGCATCGAGGTAGCTGCGGAACAGGGAATATTGTTCGGTCGAGGGCTCGGCATTGTGCATGTAGCCGACGAGATCGGAATTGTGCTGCAGCACGCGCTTCATGTTGCGGCTGGCGACGAATTCCTGGGCGAGGATGCGTACCGAAACACAGGCGCGGCAGGTCTCGCAGGCCGGCCGGTAGGCGATGTTCTGCGAGCGCCGGAAGCCGCCTTGCGTCAACAGGTCGTTCATCTCCGCCGCCTTGTCGCCAACCAGGTGCGTGAACACCTTGCGCTCGAACTGGCCGTCGAGATAGGGGCACGGCGACGGCGCGGTCAGGAAGAACTGCGGCGACTGGGTCGGATGCTGCGTCATCGAGCCTTGGAAACACTCCTTCGAATCGCTCTACCTTTGGCGCGGATGGCGAAAAATTCAACAGGATTATGTGGGCGCGGTCGACTCGACTCCTTCACATTTGTGCTCAATCGGTTGCGACTGCTCTTCAGAGGGCCGTTTCAGCGGTCGGTGCGGCTGACGACCGTGCCAAGCAAAAGATCGTGCAAGGTGCGTTTGCGGTCGGAAAACAGCGTCACCAGCAGGACAAGCGGCGACAGGATGACATTGCCGGCCCAGAACAGCACCGAATGGACAACCGCAGTGAGGCCGTCGATCGGCCTGCCGTCGAGCCGGTCGAGCCGGATGCCCATCATCTTCATGCCCGTGGTGGCCTGGTCAGCGCTGCCCAACGTGTTCCAGATGTAGAGGATGGCCACAGTCGGCACCAGGACGCCGAACAGCATCCAGCCAAGGCCGAGGGTCAAAAGCCCGAGAAAGAACACCAGAATGGCAAACGGAATGGTGAGCAGCGCGACGATGATATAGTCGATCACAAAAGCCAGGATGCGCCTCGTGCGTACGCCGTCATAGGCCCTGACATCGTCGAGCCTGCTGGTGATGATTTCGCCGTCGAGAACGCGCGCGTTCATGTCATTTCCTCGTAACAAGGTCCGACATAGGGTGCGGACTGCTCAGCCATGAAATGGTGAAGGCCTGTGGCGGAATCAAGATCGCGCTTCCAGCGGTGCTCCAGCTTCGATGGCGTCGGGCCCGATGCGAACTGGTTGAATTTGCGGCGCGGATAGCATTAGCTTGTTGCGGCGCAGCAGAGCGCACAGGGGACGGGGCAATATGGACTACGACATGCTGGTCATCGGCAGCGGCCCTTCCGGCCGCCGTGCCGCGGTGCAGTCGGCCAAGCTCGGCAAGTCCGTGCTGGTGGTCGACCGCGGCCGGCGTCTGGGCGGTGTCTCGGTGCATACCGGGACCATCCCATCGAAAACGCTGCGCGAAACGGTGCTCAATCTCTCGGGCTGGCGCGAGCGCGGCTTCTACGGGCGTGGCTACCGCGTCAAGCAGGATATTTCGGTCGGCGATCTGGTCGAGCGCCTGCACAAGACGCTCGACCATGAGGTCGAGGTGCTGCAGCACCAGTTCATGCGCAACACGGTCAAGAGCGCTCGCGCCGCGGTGAAATTCCTTGGCCCCAACAAGGTCAGCCTGACATCAGACACCGGCGATTACAGCGAGGTCGGTTTTGCCAATGCGCTGATAGCGGTCGGCACCAGGCCGCACCGCCCGCGCGACGTGCCTTTCGACAAGACCCGCGTCTTCGACAGCGACGAGATGCTGGAGCTTGATCGCTTGCCGCGCACGCTGACCGTGATCGGCGCCGGCGTCATCGGCGTCGAATATGCGACGATCTTTTCCGCGCTCGACGTGCCGGTAACCTTGGTCGAGCCGCGCAACTCCATCCTCGATTTCGTCGACCGCGAGATCGTCGACGATTTCATCCACCAGATGCGCGATCGCGGCATGACCATCCGGCTGGGCAGCGCGGTGAAGGAGATCCGCTCCAAGCCGGACGCCGCCGAAGTGGAACTGGCCGATGGCCGCACCATCCGTTCCGAGGTTGTGCTCTACGCCGCCGGCCGCACCGGCAATGTCGGCAGCCTGGGCCTGGATGTCGTCGGCATCGACGCCGACTCCAGAGGGCGCATCAAGGTCGATCCGCAATCCTTCCAGACCAGCGTGCCCAACATCTATGCCGCCGGCGACGTCATCGGCTTTCCGAGCCTGGCCTCGACTTCGATGGAGCAGGGCAGGGTGGCCGCCTGCCATGCCTTTGGAGTGCCTTTGCCGCCGCCGCCGGAAACCTTCCCCTATGGCATCTATGCGGTGCCGGAAATCTCGACGGTCGGCCAGTCTGAAGAACAGGTGCGTGAGAGCGGTGCGGCCTACGAGGTCGGCGTGGCGCGTTTTCGCGAGACCTCGCGCGGCCACATCATGGGTGTCAACACCGGCTTCCTGAAGCTGCTGTTTTCGATCGAAACGCGCCGTCTGCTCGGCGCGCACATCATCGGCGAGGGCGCCACCGAGCTCATCCACATCGGCCAGGCGGTGATCAATCTCGGCGGCACCGTCGACTTCTTCGTCAACAACACCTTCAACTATCCAACGCTCGCCGAAGCCTACAAGATCGCCGGGCTGGATGCCTGGAACCGGATGGGAAGAGGGTAGGCCGGCTGGTCGTGGCGGCGAGCCTGTCAGCTTGCCTGCGCCACCGCCGCCGGTCCCGCCAGCCATTGCCTGACGATTGCCGCGTCGGCGCTGCCGACTTCATGACCTGATGAGACAATCCTGGCGTCGATCTCGGCGCCATGCCGACTGAGCAATGTCACCAGAGCAGGGGCGAAAGGCGCATAGGTGAGGTCGGCGGCGCCGGCGATCATCAGCACCCGCACCTTTGACAGATCCGTCGCCGGCACATCATCGAGCACCGGCATCGGTCGCAGCAGCGCGGCGCGTTCGACAAGGCCCGGATGCAGCAGCATCAGGCTCGAAACCAGATTGGCGCCGTTCGAATAGCCGAGGAAAATTGTGCGCGAGAGGTCGAGACGATGGCGTGTGGCCGCATCAGCGACGAAGCCCGCAAAGGCCTCGGTTTCGGTGCGGATGCTCGCCTGTTCGAAGCGCGTCGGCGTGATCCGCGCGAACCAGCGGAAACCATCCTCCTGGACAACGCGGCCACGCACCGCGATGAGCGTGGCACGCGGTGCGATCTCTCGCGCCAGCGGCACCAATGTCGTCTCGTCGACACCCGACCCATGCAGCAGGAAGAAGCAGTCGCCCGTTGAATCCGCCGCGCCGTAAAGCCGGTAGTGGAAGGCGAGATCACGCCGCAACGCACCATCTTGTGAGGTCTCGTCGATCATCGACCATCCTCTTGATTATATGACGTTTCGCTCAATTTGCCGGCTTCAAAACGCAATATTTTCAAGCTCCGCGAAAGTTGATTGAACCGGGCGCATTACAGTCCGTTTCTCCGCCGATAACATCCTTCGGGAGGAATCGAAGCGGTGCGCCGGGGGTCGCATTGCCGGTATGAACAACCAGCTTTGAGGCCTTTTTGTCGATGACCACCCAGATTTCCCCGGACCGCGATGCGCGTGTCCCAGACCGCGAGGCGCGTGTCCCGGACCGCACTGAGCGCGACACGCGCATCGATGTGATCCGTGCTCTCGCCTTGTTGACCATCTATGTCGACCATGTGCCGGGTACCGCCTTCGAGTATCTGACATACAAGAATTTCGGCTTTTCGGATGCGGCGGAGGTCTTCGTGCTGATCTCGGGAATCTCGGTCGCGCTCGCCTACGGCAAGAAATTCCAGCCTGGAAACCGGCTGCTGGCAACTTTGAAGATGTTGCGCCGCGCCGGTGTGCTTTATGCCACCCACATCGTCACCACCATGGTGGTGATGGCCATTTTCTGCGCTGCGGCGGTGTTTGCCAGGCGGCCGGAGCTTTTGACGATGATCAACATCGAGCCGTTGATCAAGAATACGCCGCAGGTGCTGATCGGCATCGTGACGCTCGGCCACCAGCTCGGCTACAACAACATCCTGCCCGTCTATGCGGTGCTGCTCTTGCTGGCGCCGCTGTTCCTGCTCATTGTCAGCTATCGGCCGGTCCTGGCACTGGTGGCATCCGGCGCCCTGTGGCTGGTCGCGGGGATTTATCAGATTG
Source organism: Mesorhizobium sp. M7A.F.Ca.US.005.03.1.1 (assembly GCF_003997975.1). Taxonomy (NCBI): domain Bacteria; kingdom Pseudomonadati; phylum Pseudomonadota; class Alphaproteobacteria; order Hyphomicrobiales; family Phyllobacteriaceae; genus Mesorhizobium; species Mesorhizobium sp. M7A.F.Ca.US.005.03.1.1. The sequence continues at coordinate 5,916 of NZ_RZRO01000120.1, read as the reverse complement.
CTCCGCCCAACTACCCCGAGCCCGGCTTCTGGTTTCTCAACCCGCTGTCGTGGCAGTTCCTTTTCAACATCGGCCTGGCGGGCACGCTGCATGTGCGTCGCGGCGGCACCATCCCGGTCAATCGCTGGCTGGTTGGGGCGGCCTTGGCCTACACCGTTGTGGCCCTGGTCTGGGTGCACAGCCCGCTTTGGGGGCATATCTCCTGGTTTGGCCTGCCTCCGGTGCTGACCGGTTTCGACAAGACGTTCCTGTCGCTGCCGAGGCTCCTGCATATACTCGCAGTGAGCTACCTGATCGTGGCATTCCCGGCGATCTCGAATCTGTTTCGCACCGGGCGCGATCATCCGCTTGCCATATTGGGCAAACGATCGCTGCCGGTTTTCATTGCCGGCACGGTGCTTGCAATGGCGGCGCAGGTGCTGAAGCTGATCAATCCGGGCGGATTTGCCTATGACAGCCTGTTGATATCGGCCGGCATCGTCATGCAGTTCGCGCTCGCCTACTATCTCGAATGGCTATCGGGCCTTGGCTGGTCCGCCAAAAGCAGGCCGGCTCACAGCGCCGCATCGCCCGTCCATGCTGCATCCTTCGCGATGCCGGGCATGGCGACAAGAATGGGCCGTTGAGCTCAGGTGGGCGAGGGGCCGGATGAGGCCCGCACCACGAGTTCGACCGGCAGCGATTGCCGGCTGAACGAACCATCATTTTCAAGGATCGCCTTGACGGCAAGGCGGCCCATCTCGGCGATCGGCTGGACGATCGTGGTCAGCGGCGGCTTGGAAACCGCCCCTTCCGGAACACCGTCGAAGCCGACGACAGAAACATCGCCCGGTACCGCAATGTCGTGCTGCCGCAGCCAGTCCAGCGCATGGAGCGCCATCCTGTCCGACATCGCCAGGATGGCTGTCGGCGCCTCGGCACCGGCGAAAATATGTTCGAGGCCGGCCCACACGCTCTTCTCGTCATTGACGGTCTCGTAGATCGGCACACGCTCGACGTCGATGTCGACGCGGGAGAGTTCCGCGAAATAGCCACGCAAGCGGTCCCGCGTAGCGGAGTAGAGGGCCATTTCCACCTGCTCCCTTGTGGTAGGGCCGAAGCCTGCGTCGGCACAGGGCAGGGTAAGCACGGCAAAGCGGCGATGTCCGAGTTCGGTCAGGTGGCGGGCCGCCAGGCCGGCACCGGCGATGTTGTCGACGCCGATCGCCGCGACCGCATCGTCGTCGTCCGAATCGAGATCGAGCGCCACAAAGGGGAGCTTGCGTTCACGTGCCAGTTGGACCAGCTTTGAGCCGCCATCGACACAGAAAACGATGAAGCCATCGACCAGCGCACTCTGGATGTTCCACGCCAGCTGCTCGCCATTGACGGCGGAGACCAGCGAAATCCCCGCACCGGTCGCGTCACAAGCCTGCGAGATGCTGGCCATCATCACCCGGGCAAAGGGATCGTCGAAGAAATAGGAGAGGGGTTCCGCGGTCGCGACACCGATGGCATTGACCTTGCCGGCGCGCAGCAGCCGGCCCTTGGGATCCGGTCCGCCATATCCCATGGCCTCGGCTGCCGCCTTGACCCGTTCACGGACCTCCTCGCGCACGATCTCCGGACGGGCGAAGACGTTGGACGCGGTGCCGTGCGACACGCCGGCTGCCTTGGCAATGTCCGCCAGCCGGACCGGTCTTGTCTTTGCAGAGATAAGTGGCGCCATCTTCGTCTCCTGAATTCTTCCCATTTAACACTTTCGTTGGATCGGTTCAAATTTTGGCTTGATCGAGGCTTCGATAGGGCCTATGTTTGAATCGATCCAAGGAAACGCCTGCTGGCAGAATTGGATCGATTCAACATCAAGTAGGGAGTTGTGTCATGCATCCCGTCAATTTTCTGTTCGAAGACATTTACCGCAACGACTGGAGCATCTCGTCGAACACCGCGACGCAGAAGCGCCGCGGCAAAACCAGCCCATGGGTCCGCGAGTTGCGGTTCCTTGTGGAGCGCAAGCGGAGCTGATCGGGGTCGGTTTTTCGCACCTCTCGATTGGATCGATTCAAGTGCTGAAAGGAGCGCACATCATGCATCCCGTGAGCTATCTATTTGAAGACATCTATCGCAACTATTGGGGCATCGCGCCGGCTTCCGAACGGCCGGAGCGGCATCGGTTGGCAAGGCTGCGGCGGCGCAATCGCGAATTGCTCATCAAGCCCGAGCGCCGGCAGGATTAGCCGCCACGCTCGACGTTTGGTGCCGGCGGGCGTCAGGACCGCACGCGCACCAGCGCCGAGGCAGCGATCGCCAGCCAGCCGGCAATGAGCAGCGTGCCGCCGATCGGCGCCGACAGCGGGAATAGCCGCGACCCGATGAAATCGCGGGCCAGCAGATCGCCGCAGAACAGCAGAAGCCCAACCAGCAGGATCAGGCTGCCGATGCGCAGGATCCGGTTCGCGCCAAGCAATCCGGCGGCAAGGAAGACCGGCGCATGCATCAGCAGGAAAGATGCGGCGGTGCCAACGAAGGCGCCGCCGAGATGCGCCGCCGCGGCCGACAGCGCCACGCCGGCAGCACCGCAGAGGCCCCCGGCCAGGACGAGGATACGGCTGCTGTCGTCGGAAGGTCGTTCGGCTGTGCTCATGTTTGGGGCCCCGTGACGCCCAACCCCGTCAGGGCTTGCCGGGGTTGGCAAGCATGTCCTGCTCGCGGCGTGACTGTGCCAGCCAGTTATACACCGCGCCCCCAGCCATCAAGACGGATGTGCCCAGAAACACCGAGCGCATGCCGAAATGACCACCGGCAAAGCCGCCCAGCAAGGGGCCGGCGACTTGCCCGACATATTGGGCGGAGATCGACAGCCCGAGCACATTGCCGCCGACCCCATCGGGAACATTGTGGCGGATCACGCTGGTGATGCAGGGCAACAGCCCGCCCAGCGCCAGACCCATCAGGAAGCGCAGGCCGATGAGTTGCCAGCTCTGCGTGACGAAGGCCTGCGGGATCAGCAGCAGCGCCGAGACGGCAAGCGCGCCGATGATGACGTTCCAGTGGCCGACGCGGTCGGCGAGCTTGCCCAGGCGCGAGGCCGACAGGATGGCGCCAAGGGCCGCCGCCGACATGACGACGCCTGATACCAGCGTGACGCGGCTCTGGTCCTCGATGAGCTGCTGCACATAGACGGTGATGATCGGCTCGATCGACATGGTGGCGAAGCTCAACAGCATGCCGGTCGCCAGCATGGCGACAACAGGCCGTTTGTCGGGGATTTGTGACCAGCCGCCTTTCCGCTTCTGCGTCGCTGCGGCGTCTGCTGTTTTCGGCCGGGGATTCTCCTTGATCAGAAACGTGGTCGCCAGGAATGCCAGGAAGATGACACCGCCGGAGAGGAGAAAGGTGGCGCGGATGCCGATCAGCGGCGGCAGGGCGCCGCCAACCAGAGGGCCGACCAGAGCCCCGCCCGTGATGCCGGCCGACAGCAGGCCCAACGCCCAGCCGGAACGCTCCTTGGGTGTCTGCATGGCGACGAGGATGGTCGATCCCGAGGAGTAGCCGCCGGCAAAGCCGATGAGCAGCCGCAGCAGCACCAGCTGCCAGACCGTCTGCACCATGCCGGTCAGCGACATGCATATGGCCATGCCGAAGCTGGCGCGAACCAGCATCACCTTGCGGCCATAGCGGTCGCCGAGACGTCCCCAGAGCGGCGCCACCAGCGCCGCCGCGAAGAACGTCGCGCCATAGGCAATCCCCGACCATTGCACGATCGCCGCGTGACCCTCGGCACCCAGCTGCTCGATATAGAGCGGCAGGAACGGCAGAAGCAGCGTCATGGCGACAAGCGTCGAAAACGAACCGGCGAAGCACACGAACAGATTGCGCCGCCAGTGGATGTTGTAGGTGCTGTCGGTCGCCGGGGGCGTGCTCTGCTGCATGTCGTATGTCCTGTCCCAGCAACTCTTTTATCGATGCTTGCTGCGGATACCAATTTGGGATACCAAGATGGTACACGTCATGGACGCAAGCTTGGCCGCTGTCAATGCAGCCTGTCGAACGTGATCGGCAAGACGATCGCAAACGGCCAAAAGATGGAAACGACAATGTCGCAGATGCACAGCGTCGAAAAACAGCTTCGGCAGATGATCCTGGGCCTCGAGATCGGTCCCGGCGAAAAGCTGACCGAGCGCTGGATCGAGAGCCGTTTCGGTGCATCGCGAACCCCGGTCAGGGCAGCACTTCTGCGGCTCGAGACCGAGGGGCTGGTCGGCAGGGACGGGCGCGGCTGGACGGTGTCGCCGATCAATCTGGCTGAACTCGAGCAGATCGCCGTCTACAGGGAGGCGGTCGAGGTTGCGGCAGTTCGCCTGACATGCAGCCTGGCGGACCGGAGCGCCATCGATGTCATCCAGGCGATGCTCGAATCCTGCGACAACGACACGCCGCGCGAGGAATGGCATCGCGTCGGCATGGATTTTCACATCGAACTGGCGCGTCTGTCGGGCAATGAATTCCTGTTCCGGGCGGTCCGTGATGCCATGACACGCCTGTCACGGGCGCGCTGGCTGGAGGTTCGCGACGAAGCGGCCCTCAGCCGCGCCTGGGCCGAACATCGCGCCATACTGGCGGCGGCACGCCGTGGCGACGCCGATGAAGCCGCGCGCCTGCTCTCGGTCCACATCGTCGGCAGCCGCGACCGGCTGGTGACGTCGCTCGCCAACGATCGGCGCGGTCTTCGCGCCAGAGGCTTTGCCGTCGTTGCTGCTTAAGGCGGATGAAGGGGCGCAAAGCGGCGTCTGGACGTGTGCGCACTTTCGCCCTCGCTTCGCAGACGCCGATGGCGTAAGGAGCGGCGATGGAAAACAACCGATTTGAAACACCTGTGACTGTGAAGTCAGTCGCGGCGGGAAGCACTCAGCTCTTGCGCACGGCGCGTGAGGCTTCCGACTACCTCCTCAACAGCTGGCCCGGCAAGCGCAGCCCCAAGCATCGCGCGGCCCTGCAGGCCTGCCATGACGCACTCGCCGGCGACAAGCCGGCGATGAACGCCAGGCGCGCCTTCATTGCGGCGGCGCGCGAAGTGGACGTCTTTGTCAGCGACAAGGCGCCGGCCTGACACAAGGCGACATCCGAGGCGGCAATCCGGATTGAGGCACGGCCCGCATCTGCGGGCCTTTTGCCGTCACTTTGCCGTTTCGGTTTCGGCTTCAGTCTCGTCTTCGGGCTTCGAACGTTCCCTCGCTGCAACCTTGGCTGCCAGCTTCTCGGCCTTCTTGGCCGCCTTCTGGCGGTCGCGTTCCTTGCGTTCCTGATCGTAGTTTGGTGGTCGCGCCATATCGGCTCCTTTTTCACTGCCTCGCGGCTCTGGTCCTGCCTAGGAGCATTAGCCGTCAAACACAACAGCTGAAGCGATAGTGCGTCGATGATGGCCAGGCTTGCAAGATGCGCGCCGCAATGATGGGGCCACGCCCATCATTGCGGCGGCGATACCTATCGCCGTCGATTTGCCGATCAGATGCCGCTTCGGTCAATCACCAGATCGGCGGCACCAAAGCGGTCCTTTGCCGTCAGCTGCTGGTGCCAGTAGGGATAGAGCAAGGGCGGCCGGCTGACCGCGTCGAGGCGCTCGCGCTCCTCGCCCGAAAGCACCAGGCTTGCCGCCGCGATGTTGTCGAGGAACTGCGTTTCCGTCCTGCCGCCGATCACCAGGGAACTGATGGACGGCCGGCCAAGCAGCCAGGCCAGCGCCACCTGCGCTGCCGACACGCCGCGCTGCGCGCCGATCTCCACAAGCACATCGACGATCCGCCACAGCCGGTCCTCGTCGCGGATCGGTGGTTCCGACCAGCCCGCGAGTTGGCGGGCGGTGGGGCTGTCACGGCGGTATTTGCCGGACAGCAATCCGCCGGCAAGCGGGCTCCAGACCAGAACGCCCAGCCC